>DATBKA010000499.1:0-5065 GCA_036556105.1 Ilumatobacteraceae bacterium
CGGCACCCATCACGAGTCCCCTCGACCGCGATCGATGCCGGCCGCAGCCCGCGACAACCCGTCACCGACGAGACCGGTACCGATCGTCAGCAGGGCGATGGCGATGACCGGCAGCGTGACGCCCCAGTGGTTGGGGATCAGACCCTTGCGGTTCTCGTTCACCATCAGACCCCAGTTGGCAGACCCTGGGTCCGGCGTGAAGCCGAGGAAGGCGATGCCGGCAATGAGGCCGATCGAGAATGTCAGGCGCAGGTTGGCCTCGACCAGCAGGGGCGCGGAGACGTTGGGCAACAGCTCCGACTTCAAGATCCGGAACCGCGACTCGCCGAGCGACTCTGCAGCGGCGACGAAGTCGCGTTCGACGACAGAGACCGCGGCGCCGCGGACGACTCGGGCAATGCGTGGCACCGTGGAGATGCCGACGGTCAAGACGATCAGCTTCGTCGAGGCGCCGAACATCGAGATCACGATCAGCGCGGTGATGATCTGCGGCAGGGCGAGGATGACGTCCATCGTGCGCATCAGCACGTCGTCGAGCTTGCGCCGGTTGTACGCGGCGATCAACCCCACCGTCGTGCCGAGCGCCAAGGCGAGCGCGGTGGCCAGCACAGCGGCGATGAGGATCGGCCTGCCGCCGTAGAGGAACCTCGACCACACGTCGTGGCCGACGTTGGCGGAACCGAACAACGTCTCCTTGCGGGTCTTGCCCGACGGCTTGAACGGCAGGCCAGTCGCTTCCTGTTCGCCGTATGGAGCGATGTACCGACCGAACAGGGCGATGATGCAGAGAACCGCCACGATGAGCAGACCGACGCGGGTGCGCCACATCCGCATCGCCACGCGCAGCGCACCGGGCGGTTTGTTGGCGATGTCGAGATCGACCGCTGACATCGGGATGGTGCTGGTCATTGCATCCTCGTTCTCAAGCGCGGCGTGACGAGCACGGTGGCGACGTCGGCGGCGAGGTTGGTGACGACGTACACCGCAGCCAGGACCATCACGAGGAACTGGATGACTGGGATGTCGCGAACTCGCACGGAGTCGCGCAACGCGCCGCCGATGCCCGGATAGTTGAACAATGCCTCGACGACGATCACTCCGGCGGCGAAGTAGGCGATGTTGAGGGCGATCACCTGGAACACCGGGCCGAGCGCATTGGGCAGCGCATGCCGCCACAAGACGACCTTCTCCGGAGCGCCCTTCAACCGCGCCATCTCGATGTAGTCGCTCTCCAGCACCTCGATCATCGACGCCCGCACGACCCGCGAGATGTAGGGCACGGCCCCGATCACCAACGTGGCCGTCGGGAGGACCATGCCCTTCATGTCGGACCACGGGCCCTGGCCGATGCCGATCGCGCTGACCGCGGGGAGAAGGTGCCACACACGCACACTGAACAGCAGCACGAGGATGATCCCGACGACGAACTCCGGCAGCGACGCAAGCCCCAGCATCGTGTTCGACGTGACGTTGTCGAACGCCGTGTCGCGCTTGCGGGCGCTGTAGCCGCCCAGCCACAGCGACAGCGGGATCGACACCACCGACGCCAGGACGAGGAGGAACAACGAGTTGACGACGCGATCACCGATGTAGTCGAGGATCGGCTGCTGGGCGTTGAAGGAGTCACCGGGGTCACCGGTGACGATTCCCTTCAACCAATGCGTGTACTGGTAGTAGGCGGAGTGCTGCAGGCCGAGCTTCTCGCGCAAGGCGGCCACGCTGGTCGGGTTGGCGTCGCGGCCGAGGATCGCCTGGGCGGGATCACTCGGCAGTACCTGCGTGGCGGCAAAGACCACCAACGACACCACGA
Organism: Ilumatobacteraceae bacterium; assembly: GCA_036556105.1. GTDB lineage: Bacteria > Actinomycetota > Acidimicrobiia > Acidimicrobiales > Ilumatobacteraceae > JAENVT01. The sequence goes on from DATBKA010000499.1 coordinate 1,811, forward strand.
ACAGCGTCAGGACGCCCAGCGCCAGTCGGCGCGCTATGAACAGCAGCACACCGCGGTTGTTCGACATCCGGTCGGTACTACTCGGAGAAGTACAGGTTCTTCCAGCCTCGGCCATAGTGGTCGAGGTTGAGCGTGTTGGCTCGCTCGACGAGGCCGACGACCTTCGTGCTGTAGGCGTCGAGCAAGTTCTGGAAGAACGGGATGATCAGGCCGCCCTCTTCGTACAGCTCCTTCTGCATCTTGTCGGTGATGACCTTGCGCTTGGCGTCGTCGGTCTCGGCAAGGGCGTCCTTGTAGTCCTGCTCGAAGGTCGAGCCTTCCGGTGGCCAGTGGTCGTCGGGGTACGGCGCAGTGTCCTTGAGGCTGCTCGCGGCGACCTGCAGCAAGAAGTTGCGGGTCCCCCAGTAGTCGGTGGCAAACGTACGCTTCAGGTACTCGTCGCCCCAGTACGTCCCGCCGTCGATGACCTGAGCGTTGACGGTGATGCCCGCGTCCTTGGCGTTCTCGGCGAACAGCTGAGCCATCTCCGGCAGGCCGGCGGTGTCGTTGGGGGCGAACAAGTCGATGGTGAGGTCGCTCTTGCCGGCCTCGGCCAGCAACGCCTTGGCAGCGTCGATGTCGCGGGTGCGCTGCGGCAGTTCGTCGCCGATGTAGGCGGCGTCGAGCGGTGAGTAGAGGTCGTTGGCGACGCGGCCATAGCCGGCGAGCACTTGCTCGACCATCGCCTCGCGGTCGACGATGAGTCGCATCGCCTGGCGGACGCGGACGTCGGTGAACGGCTCTTGATCGACGGCCATCGCGATCGTCAGCCAGCCGCCGCCCGCCGAGTTGAGCACCTTGTAACCATCGGTGCTGCTGACCGTCTCGGCGGATGCAGCCGGGATGTCGCCGGCGACGTCGATCTGGCCGGCCAGGAGGGCGTTGATCATCGCGTCGCCGTCGGCGAAGTCGATGATGTGCACCTCGTCGAAGTACGGCTTGCCCGTATCCCAGTAGTACGGGTTCTTGACGTGGACCGACTGCTTGCCGACCTCGAACTCCTTGAGCATGTACGGGCCGGTGCCGATCTGCGTCGTCGGGTCGCCGTCGAAGCGCTTGTAGCCGACCGGCACGATGGCGCACACGTACGCGCACAGTGCCTCTTTGAAGTTCGACACACCCTGCAACAACTTGAACTCCACCGTGCGATCGTCGACCTTGATGATGCCGGTCTCGTCCATGACCTGGCGCAACACCGAGCCGCCGTACAGCGCCTCGTCCTTGTTGAGCATGCGCTGGAACGAGTACACGACATCGTCGGCGGTGACATCGTTGCCGTCGCTGAACTTGATGCCGTCCTTCAACGTGACGACGAAGTCGTCGGCGGCCTTGGCCGTGACGTCTTTGGCGAGCGCGTTGTCATAGCCAGGAACGAAGTCGGGATCGAACGCCAGCAGTGGCTCCCAACCAGTGACTTGGCGGGCGATGTCGGACTTGCCGACGATGTGCTGGCCGTCGATGATGTCATTGGCGCCGCCCAGCGTGCCGACGCGCAGGATGCCGCCGGCCTTGCCTCCGCCCGCCGGCTCGGTGGCCGCTGGGGCTTCCGTGCCCGACGGTGCCTCTGTGCCCGACGGCGCCTCCGTACCCGGTGCCGCCGTGGCACCCGGTGCCTCGGTGGCCCCTGGAGCCTGAGTCGACGAGGTCTTGTCATCACTGCCACATGCTGCGAGTGCGACGGCGACGAGTGCAGCACCGCTGCCCAAGATCAGCTGTCGACGGTTGTACCGCGCAGGTACCAACCCTTTCTCAGGATCGAACGCCATTCCCTTCCCCCTTGTCCAATGCGGCGCCCCCGATCTGCGACGCTCAGGCCGGGACTATACCGCGCCCTGTCCAGCGCAAATTCAAACTCAGTGTGAACAGCCGGTGCGGAGTGTCGTTCTGAGCGTCTCCGTGTGCCCGTCGACTCCGAGCACCTGACCCGACACGAACCGCGCCGCGGGCGACGCCAGGAAGACCACCGCCTCGGCCACGTCGAAGGCGTCGACGAACGAGCCCATCGAAACCTGCTGCTCGTAGGCAGAGCGCAGCTCTGCGGCGGCGATGCCCGTCGCCGCCGCCTCGCGCTCGATCACTCCGTCCATCCGCGGCCCTCCGACCGAGCCGGGGCAGATCGCGTTGACGCGGATCCCGTGCTGGCCGAGCTCCATCGCCCACGTCTTCGTCAAGCCGATCACACCCCACTTGGCGGCGACGTACGGCGAGCGCAGCGGGTAGCCGAACAAGCCGGCCGTCGAAGAGATGTTGACGATCGAACCGGGACGCTCGCGCAGCAGCGGCACGGCTCTGCGCGCACACCGAAACATCGAGCCGAGGTTGACGCGCACGCAGTGATCGAAGTCGGCCGGGTCCATCTCGTCGACCGCTGCCGTCGGGCCGGCGATGCCGACGTTGTTGACGAGCAGGTCGAGCCCACCAAGCCGGCTCAGCACCTCCGCGAACACGGTGTCGACCCCCTGTGTGTCGGCGACGTCGGCGACGACGTCGGGGTCGGTCTCCGGGTTGGTGTCGGCGACGAGCACCCGCGCCCCGCGATCGGCGAGCGTCGAAGCGATCGCCGCGCCGATGCCCGAGCCACCACCGGTGACGAGTGCCCGAATCCCCTCGAGTCCCTCCATCGGTCCCCCTCTCTCTTGGCTAATCTTGCCCGATGAACTGGGAAGTCTTCATCACGTGTGCGATCACGGGCGCCGGCGACACCATCGGCAAGAGCCCTCACGTACCGGTCACGCCGGAGCAGATCGCCAACTCGGCGATCGATGCGGCCAGAGCGGGGGCGGCGATCGTGCACATCCACGTCCGCGATCCGCAGACGGGCAAAGGGGCGCGGGCCACCGAGCTGTACGCCGAGGCGGTCGAGCGGATCCGCGACTCGAAGGTCGATGTCGTGCTCAACCTGACGTCGGGTATGGGCGGCGACCTCGTGCTCGCCGGAGACGAGCAGGTCCTCCCACCGAACCCCGACGGCACCGACATGGCCGGCGCCACCGAACGGCTCGACCACGTGCGCACGCTGCGCCCGGAGATCACCACCCTCGACTGCGGCACCATGAACTTCGCCTCCGGCGGCGACTACATCATGGTCAACACGCCAGGTGTGTTGCGCAGCATGGCCCGCCAGGTGCAAGCGCTCGGCGTGCGTCCCGAGTTGGAGGTGTTCGATACCGGCCATCTCGTGCAGGTCAAGGAGCTGCTGGCCGACGGCCTCCTCGA
>DATBKA010000500.1:0-2758 GCA_036556105.1 Ilumatobacteraceae bacterium
CCAGCCGTTGTCGTCAACCGTTCGGGGGCAATGCGATCAGCGCCGCGGCGAGGCCGATCACACCGACGCCGATCAATGCCTCGACGAGCACGTTGCGGCGAACCGAGGACGGGCCGTCGTTGCGCAGGAGCCACTGCGACACGCCGCCGATCGCGATGAGGACCGTGACAGCGGCGACCTTGACGAGCAGCAGCCGTCCCCACGATGTCTGGCTGACGTCGTCGAGGTCGGCCAATCGCAACGTCTGCGCGGCACCGGTGGCGACGATCACTGGGACTGCCACCATCGCCGAAGTGCTGAACCGGCGCACCACGACCTCGGTGTCCGCATCGACGAGCCATGACGACGTGCCGAAGGCGAGCATCAGCAAGCCGCCGATCCACACGGCGATGGCGACGAGGTGGAGTGCGTCGATGGCAACCCACAGTGCCGCCGGGTGCTGCGTGTAGGCGTGGCCGATCGTGGCAAAGGTCGTGATGATGCCGAGGGTCATCACTACAGCCGACCCCCGCCACAGGCGGCGCTTGCGGTGCGGCCAGGTGCGCAACAACGCACTCGACACGACCACCAGCAAGACACGGATCATCAGAATGCCGCCGGTGTGCGAGTCGGCGACCTTGTCCCACACCGACGGATCGAGCGCGTCCGACGGGGTGCCGGCAACGACCTTGGCGCCGTACATGCCGAACTGGCCGAGCGCACCGATCAGCAGGAACGCCCAGGCCATGCGCAGGAGCATCCGGTTCGCACCGACGTCGGCAACCTGCAAGGCCAGCAACCCGCCGCCGAGCAGCACGACCAATCCGATCGTGCCGAGCAGCCGCGCCGCAGTCTCCAACCGGCCGACGGTCGACGTCGCCGCGGCATCGCCGCTGACGCGATCGATCAACGCGCCGACGTCGAAGAGGCGCGCCGGGCCGACGGTGAAGCTGAACACGCCGTCGACGACGTGCCCGTCGTAGGAGGCCACCCGCCACACGACGACGTAGACGCCGTCGGCAAGGGTGGGCACCGAGCTCTGCACAGTCGTCGTGTCGTCACCGGCTGCCGGCCGTCCGATGGCGACGAGCTGCGCGCTCTGGTCGTACAACTCGATCGTGCTGAGGCCGGCGTCGACAGCCTCGTCGAAGTCGAGGACGATGGCCGGCGGAGACGTGTCGAGCACGGCATTGGCCGCCGGAACCGTTGCTTCCAACTCCGCATGGGCGAACGCTTGCCCAGCCGGGAACCAGACGGCCGCAGCAACCGCCACGCCGGCGGCGAGATGTCCCCACCGCATCAGATCATGATCCCGGCCGGCGGCAGGCCCTCGATGTCGGTTCGGCCGAGCAACCAGGCGACGCGCTGGTGCGCTCCGACTGCCAGCGCCTCCGCCGGCAGAGCGGTCAGGCCCATCGGCTTGCGGCTCGCCCACAACATCGTCAGCCGGCCGAGTTCGAGGCGCACGTACTCCGCGTCCCAGTCCGACCAGGTGAAGCCGATGCCGAGATCGGCATGATGGACGGTCACTTCTCGCCAGCGGATGAACGGCAGGTCGCGGATCGCCGTGCTTCCCGCGATCGTCTCGCCCGTTCCGTCCCATGCGATGGGGGCAAGGGTGGCCCACGACCGCTCCAGCTCGCCGGCCGTGTGGGCGACGTCGGCGGCGATTGCTGCCGCAGTGCGCCTCGCGCCGGCCTCGATGTCGTCCGTGCGCTGTTCACGACCGCCGGGGTACATCGCCGCGACCTCACCGCGTGCCGCGGCGGCGATCATGCGCACGTGACCCTCCGCGTTGCGGGCGATGTGCGTGGCCACGTGACCGACGGTCCACTCGGGAAGCAGCGATGGCTCGAGGATCTGGTCGTCGGTGAGGTCGGCGAGCGCGGCGATCACCCTGGCGTTGGCACGCGTCGCCCCGGCGATGTCGCGCTCCAGCTCGTTCACGGTGTCTCACCGTAACCCGGCCGCGAACGTGGCAACCTTGCGGACATGCAAATCGCGATGGTCGGCCTCGGACGCATGGGGGCCAACATGGTTCGGCGGCTGCTCCGCGCAGGTCACGAGTGCGTCGCCTACGACCTCAACGTCGCTGCGGTCGACGCCAGCGAGGCCGACGGGGCGCGTGGGGCGCGGACTCCGGAAGAGCTCGTCGCCGCGTTGACGCCGCCCCGCCACATCTGGTTGATGGTGCCGGCGGCGTACGTCGGCTCGACCATCGATGTCTTCGCTCCGCTGCTGTCGCCCGGCGACACGCTGATCGACGGCGGGAACTCGTGGTATCGCGACGACGTCGACCATGCCGCACAGTTGGAGGGTTTGGGGATCAACTACCTCGACGTCGGCACGAGCGGCGGCGTGTACGGCCTCGAGCGTGGATACTGCCTGATGGTCGGCGGGCCGGATGCAGCAGTCGCCGAGATGAGCGCAGTGTTCGACGCGCTCGCCCCAGGCCCGGGAGGGATCGAACGCACACCCGGCTACACCGGCGACCCGCACCCCGCCGAGCGGGGCTGGTTACATTGCGGCCCCAGCGGCGCCGGGCACTTCGTGAAGATGGTCCACAACGGGATCGAGTACGGCGTGATGGCCGCCTACGCGGAGGGGCTCAACATCCTCGCCGAGGCCGGCATCGGTTCGGCCAGCCGTCCCAAGGACGCCGAGACCGCTCCCCTGACCCATCCGGAGTACTACCAGTACGACTTCGATCTGGCGGCCATCACCGAGCTGTGGCGACGTGGCAGCGTCGTGGCCAGCTGGTTGCTCGACCTCACCGCTA
>DATBKA010000501.1:0-3558 GCA_036556105.1 Ilumatobacteraceae bacterium
CGAGGGGGATGTGGAGAGTTTGAAGACGATGGTGCTCGAGGCGGCGCAGGCCTCCGATCAGGCGAAGGCGGCAGTGCAACAGAACAGCCGCATGTTGCAACAGAAGCTCGCCGAGAAGAACAAGCTGCTGTCACAGCTCGAACAAGCCAAGATGCAAGAAGAGATGAACAAGGCGATGGCCCAGCTGCAGGAGACGGTCGGCGACGATGTTCCGACGCTCAGCGAGGTGCAGCAGAAGATCGAAGCTCGCTACGTCAAAGCCAAGGCGTCATCGGAGCTGTCCGAGGGCTCGGTCGAATCGCGCATCCTCGAGATCGAGCAGGCGACCGCCAACGTCGAGGCCAACTCCCGTCTCGACGCGATGCGCGCCGAGCTCGGCCTCGAGGCTCCACAGGACGGCGACGCCCCCGCCGTCGAGGCAAAGCCCGCCGCCGAGACACCCGCCGCCGAGTAACCCGCCACCGAGTAGCCGAGTAACCCCGCCGCCGAGTAACCCCGCCGCCGAGTAACCGGCCGAGGATCCAAGCCCGCCTCCCCGTAGCGCGCCCGCGCCCGCATGGGCGCGAAAACCCCCCACCGGCGGCACTTGTCGCGCCCGTCGAGATCGCTTGGGCGCGAGAACCCCCCACCGGCGGCATTTGTCGCGCCCATGCAAGGGGCGCGGCCGGTTAGGCGTATTCGGTCAGGAGGACGAGGTCGTCGCGGTGGATCACTTCGTGGGCGACGTCGAGCGGGAGGTCGCTGGTGCGCTTGCCGAGGATCTGGCGCAACGTCGTCGCATCGCTGAGCGACATCCCTCGGGCGACCAACGCGTTCGCCGCGTCGCGCACCTCGACCACGTCACCCTCCCCGAAATCGCCACTGACGCGCGTGACGCCGGCAGGCAGCAACGACTTGCCGCGCTCGACCAAGGCGCGGCGGGCGCCGTCATCGACGTTGACCACGCCATCGACCTGAGTGGCGAAGCCGATCCACAGCTTGCGCGCCGGTAGACGCCGCCCACTCGGTTGGAACGTGGTGCCGACCAGTGCGCCGCTGGCCGCCTCGACCAGCACGTTCGCTTGGTCAGCGGCGGCGATGACCGCCCGAGTACCCGACCACGAGGCCATCTTCGCCGCGGCGAACTTAGAGGCCATGCCCCCGCTGCCGCGCCCTGAGCCTCCCTTGCCGATGGTGACGGTGAGCAACGGACTGTCGGCGACCACCTCGCTGATCAACTCGGCAGTGGCGTCGCGACGCGGGTCGGCAGTGAACAGCCCCGCGGTGTCGGTGAGGAGCACCAACAGGTCGGCCTTGATGTTGTGAGCGACGAGAGCAGCGATGCGATCGTTGTCGCCATAGCGAAGCTCGTGGCTGGCGATCGCATCGTTCTCGTTGATGATCGGCACGCACCCGAGCTCGATCAGGCGCGTCAACGTCTGCCGGGTCTGCAGGTACTGACGCCGGTCGATGAAGTCGTTCGGCACCAGCAGCACCTGCGCGGCGACGAGCTGGTGGCGCGCCAGCGAGTGGTTATAGGTCTCCATCAGCCGGCTCTGACCGGCAGCCGAGATCGCCTGCAGCGTCGGCATGTCGCTGGGTCGCGCCGGCAGGCCGAGCGCGGCGACACCGGCGGACACTGCACCGGACGAGACGAGCACGACTTGATGCCCCTCGGCGCGCAACTCGGCAAGCTGGTCGCACAACAGGTCGACCACTGTCGCGTCGATCACACCCAGTTCGTCGGTGATCGACGACGTTCCGATCTTGGCGACGAGCCGCACTCAGGCCTCCTGCTGGTACTCGAAGCTGAAGTCGGCGATGTGGACGATGTCGCCATCTTGGGCACCGGCACGGGCCAGCAGCTTCGGTACCCCGAGCCGCTTCATCTGATAGTCGATGTATGCCATCGCATCGTGAGTGGTGACGTCGTTGAGGGCGACGACGCGTTCGAGTTGGCGACCGACGAGGCGGAACTCGTGCTCCCCCATCCGCTCGACCCGGCCACCTTCCGCCTCTGGACGCAGGATCACGATGCCCGGTTCAGCGGGTTGCGCGGTCCGCGCTTCGTGCACCAGCGCGGCGAGGCGACCGACCAGTTCGCGAACGCCGGAGCCCGTGACAGCGCTGATGCTGGGACCACTCCACTGGCTCTCGGCGATGTCGGCCTTGCTGCCGACCACGACTCGCGGCCGCTGCAGCAGCTCCGGCCGGTACTCGCCGAGCTCGCGAAGGAGCACGCGCTCTTGCTCGTCGGGAGAGACGCCGTCGAGCGCGGCGAGGTCGACCATCACGCACAACACCCTGGCTCGCTCGATGTGCCGCAAGAACTGGTGGCCGAGACCCTTGCCTTCGCTGGCGCCCTCGATCAACCCGGGGATGTCGGCAACGACGAACTCGGTGCGTTCGTCGAGGCGGACGACACCGAGATGCGGTTGCAGCGTGGTGAAGGGATAGTCGGCGATCTTCGGCTTCGCCGCGCTGATCGCGCTGATCAGCGTGCTCTTGCCGACGTTGGGAAAGCCGACGAGGGCGACGTCGGCCATCAGCTTCAGCTCGAGCTTCAGCCACCGCTCTTCACCGTGTTCGCCCTGCTCGGCGAACGTCGGCGCGCGGCGCTTGTTCGACCAGAACTTGGCGTTGCCGCGCCCGCCGCGACCGCCAGCGGCCGCCATCCAGCGATCACCGTGGTTGGCGAGGTCGGCCAGCACCTCCGCGGTGTACATGTCGCTGACGATCGTGCCTTCCGGCACGGCTACGTCGAGCGACTCGCCGCGCTTGCCGTGTTGATCCTTGCCCTTGCCGTGAACGCCGTCGGCGGCCCGACGGTGCGGATGGTCGCGAAACGCCAGCAGTGAGGCGACGTTGCGGTCGGCGACGAGCCAGACATCGCCGCCCTTGCCTCCGTCGCCACCGTTCGGCCCACCGAAGGCGACAGGGCCCTCGCGACGGAACGAGACGGCTCCGGCACCGCCATCTCCACCGCGCGCATTCAGTTGGGCTTCGTCGACGAACCCGCTCATAGGACCTCTTGAGGCTATCTGGCGATGCCGACGAGGCCGAGGGAGTTGTCGGTACTCTGGACCCGTGGCAGAGCTGGGTGAGCGTGCGCAGCGATGGGCAGCGACGATGGCCGGTCACTCCCGCGGCACCGTCGCCTTTGCCCATGCCGACTCGTGGGCCGGCAGTGGCTCGACGACGCTCGTGTCGCGGGCGCGTCGCGAGGAGGTCGAGACCGAGGCGTTGTCATTGCTGGCGACGCGAGCGATCGGTGCCGGCGACCGCGGCATCGAGGAGGAGCCCGACGACTGGCGCACGTGCTTCGAGCGCGACCGCGATCGCATCCTCCATGCCAGTGCCTTCCGACGCCTTGCCGGCAAGACGCAGGTCTTCGTGTTCCCCGACGATCACCAGCGCACCCGGCTCACCCACGCCCTCGAAGTGGCCCAAGTCGCGACCTCGGTATCGCGGGCGCTGGGGCTCAACGTCGCCCTCACCGAGGCCATCGCCCTCGGCCACGATTGCGGCCATGGCCCCAGGCGCCACCCGAGCCCGCGACGCGGGCCGGCGCCGGCGGGA
>DATBKA010000502.1:0-10371 GCA_036556105.1 Ilumatobacteraceae bacterium
CGGCTGGGCTCGTGGTGCCGGACGGGGAGGAGGATCAGCCGGCGGTTGTGTCGCTCGTCGCCGCCGGGTCAGCGGCGGGCGGCGGGCCGTGATGACCACCGTTGACAGGCCCAGCGGGCATGTCTTCGGTGGCGGTGACGGTGAAGTTCTCGTCGATCTTCAGCACGACCTGCGTGCCGTCGGCCTTGGTGACGTGTGCTTCGTAGGGAGAGCCGTCGGAGTCGGTCTCGACTCGGTCAACGGTGCCATCGGGAATCGCCGCCTGGGCGGCAGCGGTCACCTGGGCGGCAACGTCGCCTTCGAGGGCGGTCTCACCTGCGCCCGGGCCGCCGTGGCCACCCCGGCCCTGAGGGGCGTCGATCACCGCGGTCACGGTGTAGTCGGCGCCGACCTGGACGATGACGTGGGTGCCGTCGGCCTTGGTCATGTGCGCCTCGTAGACGCCGTCGTTGTCGGTCTCGACTCGATCGACGGTCGCGTCCGGTACCGCTGCTTGCGCAGCTGCCGTGACCTGTGCGGCGACATCGCCTTCGAGCGGGGTCTCCGGATTGGCCGGTGCCGCCGGGTCGGCGGCGTCGGTCGAGGCGTCGGTGGAGCTGGCATCGGTCGACGTCGAGTCGGTCGATGACGTCGAGTCGGTCGAATCACCGACGACTGCCGCACTGACGGCTGCGGCGGCCGACGTGGTGCCGGGAGCGCCGATCACGGAGCCGGCGAGCAGGCCACCTCCGAGCGCCAGTCCGAAGACAGCGGCACCAACTTTCATATTCTTGCCAATCATCACGATTCCTTTCGGGGGGTTTGGGGGGTGATGTAGAGGTGACGATCGCGGCCGTTGCTGGGACGATCCTCAGAGCGACCGGGGATCTTGCGCAGACTTGATCGCATCGCGATCAGCTGCCCTTGGTCGATGTGTCGGCGGAGGCTGCCGGCGTCGCCGCTTGCGCGGTCGCCGTTGTCGCCTGCGTCGTGGCAACCGTTGTTGCCGGGGTCGCGGTCGTCGCCGTGGTCGCGGTTGTCGCTGTCGTTGCGTTCGTCGCTGTCGTTGCGTTGGTCGCCACGGCAGTGACGGAGGCACTCGCCGCCTCGGTCGCCGTTGCCGTGCCACTGCTTCCGGCGTTGGCGGCCATCAACCCGGTGAGGATCGCCGCCGTGGCCACGCCGGCCACGCCACTCACCCTCCGGGCTCGACGCGCCGGATGTGGACGGCGCCGGCGCGGAGCCCGAGGGGCGGGGGGAGCGGGAGACATCTGATCTGCGTTCATATGCAGATCATCCGGCTCGTCCCTGGGAGCTTCCTCAGAGACAGCTCCGTTGTTGCGGAGAACCGCGTCGCCGGGTTCGCCTCAGGGTGCTCACTCCGGTCAGCCGCTATCGTGCGGCCGATCGTGACAGCGCCGAAACCACATGTCCTCGCCGTCGACGACGAGGAGCACATCACCGAGTTGGTGGCGATGGCTCTGGGGATCCACGGCTTCGACGTGGAGCGCGTCGCCAGCGGCAGGGCGGCGCTCGCCGCGATCGATGCGCGGCGGCCTGACCTCGTGCTGCTCGACGTGATGCTGCCCGACCTCGACGGGTTCGAAGTGGCGCGGCGACTGCGCCAGACCGAGGGGGCGGGCACCCAGATCCCGATCATCTTCTTGACCGCGCGTGACACGACGACCGACAAGGTGGAAGGGCTGCGCTTGGGTGTCGACGACTACGTCACCAAGCCGTTTTCGGTGGAGGAACTGGTCGAACGAGTCAAGGCTGTGTTGCGCCGCACCGGCGGGACGGCGAACCGTACTCACACGCTGACGTTCCACGATCTCGCCCTCGATGAGGAGACGCGCGACGTGTGGCGGGGCGGCCGGTTCATCGATCTCACCCCCACCGAGTACAAGCTGTTGCACTACCTGCTCGCCAACGCCAAGCGAGTGCTGACACGGGAACAGATCCTGGAAGCGGTGTGGGACTACACGTTTGCCGGCAACGCCAGCGTGCTCGAGACATACATCAGCTACCTGCGGCACAAGATCGACGATGTCGATCCGCCGTTGATCCACACCGTGCGCGGCGTCGGCTACAGCCTGCGCCTGCCCCGGTAGCCGGCCTCGGCCCCAGTTCTCGGCAAAGGCGGAGTCCGTTCCAAGGGTTCTCTGAGGTTCGCCGCGGACGATGGTCCTGCCCACCTCCAATGGGCCCGGAAAGGACCGACCGATGGATGCTTCCACACCCAACTCCCCCAGCTCGCCCGTGTGGGGCCCGCCTCGTGACCCGTTGATCGCCCGCGGTCCCGTGCCCGGGAGCGGGCCGCAGAAGAGCCCGCGGCGCCGGCATCCGGCGGCGCGCGCCCGGCAGGTCGCCGGGTGGGCGGCCGTCGCTTCGTCCGCGGCGCTCGTGGGGTTCATGGTCACCGCCAACGCGGACGACAACGCCAGTCAATCCGGGTCCCCGCAACCGGTGGTCGTGACGCCGACGTCACCGCCGCAGTCCGTCGTGGTGCCGACCACCCAGCCGACTGCGCAACCGACCGGCGAATCCGACGACGACGACGAGACCGAGCAGACGCCGGCGACGGTGCCTGCGACGCCGGCGACGCTGCCGACGCTGCCGACCGTGGCCACGCCGGCACCGACGCGCACGCAACCTGCACAGCCGCCGTCGCAGCCGACCCACGGCGGCCCGATCTCGTCGACTCACGGCAGCTGACATGCCCGCCACCGAGCTCCGATTCCGGGCGATGGGCTCCGACGCGCATGTGATCGTCGTCGGTGGCCCGTCAGCGTCGGCCGATTTGGCGCGGCGGCGCATCGACGACCTCGAACGGCGCTGGAGCCGCTTCATCGACACCAGTGAGGTCAGCGAGCTCAATCGTCGTGCCGGCGAGCACGTCGCGGTGTCGGCAGAGACCAGGCTGCTCGTCGGGCGCGCCGTCGAAGCGTGGCGCCTCACCGGTGGCGGCTTCGACCCGACGTTGCTCGGCGCCGTGATCCGCGCCGGCTACGACGTCAGCTTTGATCTCATCCACGGTGACCGGCAACGGCAGTCGTGCGACTTGCTGACCGGATGCACCGACATCGAGATCACGCCTGAGACGGTGCGCCTGCCGGCCGGCACGGGGTTCGACCCGGGTGGCATTGGCAAAGGCCTCGCCGCCGACATCGTGCTCGCCGAGGTCCTGGCCGGCGGGGCCTCTGGCGCGTGCATCAATCTCGGAGGCGATCTGCGCGTCGCCGGTGTCAATCCGCTCGGCGAGGCGTGGACGATCGGCATCGATCACCCATCCATCGCCGATCCGATCGCGCTCATCGGCCTCACCGCGGGTGCGGTGGCCACGTCGACCACGCTTCGCCGGCGGTGGGATGTCGACGGGTCTGCCCGCCATCACCTCATCGACCCCGCCACGGGCGAACCGTCCGACAGTGACCTCGACCTGGCGACCGTGATCGCCGGTGAGGCGTGGATCGCCGAGGTGCTCGCCAAGGCGGTGCTGCTGCGCGGCAGTGACCGCGCCTTCGACGTCATCGACGACACCACCGCCTACGCGCTGACCGTGGATCACCGTGGAGACGTGCGCACAACAGCCGGATTTCGCAACTTCATCGGAGGATCATGAACAACCAGCTGTGGTGGTACATCGCCCGTAGCGGCGGGATCGTCGCTTGGGCGTTGTTGGCGGCGAGCGTGATGTGGGGACTGGCGTTGTCGACGAGGGTGCTCCGCGGCCGGCCGCGACCGAATTGGATCCTCGATCTGCACCGTTTCCTCGGCGGATTGGCCTTGATCTTCACCGGCGTGCACGTGCTCTCGCTGGTGCTCGATTCGTACGTGCACTTCGGCGTCACCGAGATCCTCGTCCCGTTCGCCAGCGACTGGCATCCAGCGGCCGTGGCATGGGGCGTGATCTCTCTGTACCTGCTGCTCGCCGTCGAGCTGACATCATTGCTGCGCAAGCGGATCAGCAAGCGTCTCTGGCGCTCGACGCACTACGCCAGCTTCCCGCTGTTCCTCTTCAGCACCGTGCATGCGCTGTCCGCCGGGACCGACCGAGCCATCGTGCTCCTGCGCGCCGCGGTGGTCGTCGCCACCGCCGTGGTGTCCCTGATGGTGTTCATCCGGCTGACGAGTGAAGCAGGACCTCACGGCGGTCGCGAAGCGATTCGCCGCCCGCATCGGCCGTCCGACTCGCTCGGCGCGGCATGATGAACTGATGCCGCCCGGACGTCGTCGTCGATGAGCCTGCGCGCCAAGCTCGTCACCGCTCTCGGTGTGCTGCTGACCCTGGGTCTGCTGGCGTTCGGCCTCGGCACGTACAACCGGTATTCGAGCGCTGAGTACCGCCGGCTCGATGATCGCCTGACGAGCAGCGCCCTGTCGGCGGAACGCGAGCTGCACGAGCGCTTCGACGGGCCCCACGGCCCGGGCGACGACGGTGGGCCCGACCCCGGCGGGCGTTCGCTCGGGATCGGTTCGTATGCCGAGCTCCGCGACCCGGGTGGGTCGACCGTGGCCAGATACCCGACGAGCACCGACACCGCCTCGCCCGCTGTGCCCGACGGCGATGTCACGCTCGACGATCCGTTCACCGTCGATGCCGCGGTCGGTTCGGGCAAGTGGCGGGTGCTGGCGACGAGCGACCAGAACCCGGACTACGACGGCTACACCGTCATCGTCGGCACACCGCTGGGCGACGTCGCCGACTCGTTGCGTGGCTTGATCCTGATCGAAGCGATTGCCGGCGCTGCTCTGCTCGTCGTGCTGACGATCGGGTCGTGGTTGATCCTGAGGCGTGGCCTGCGTCCGTTGGAGGACATGGCCGTTGCCGCCGGCTCGATTCACGAAGGCGACATGTCGATCCGCGTCAGTCCCGCCGATGGGCGCGGCGAGGTCGGCCAACTCGGCCTGGCGTTCAACGAGATGCTCGACAACCTCGAAGAGGCGTTCGCCGCCCGGCAGGCGTCGGAGGTGCGCCTCCGTCAGTTCCTTGCCGATGCCTCACACGAGCTGCGCACGCCACTGACGTCGATCCAAGGCTTCGCCGAGATGTTCCGCCTCGGGGTCAACAACGAGCACGTCGACCGCGAGGTGATCATGCGCCGCATCGAAGAGGAGTCCCGGCGCATGCGCACGCTCGTCGACGACCTGCTGCTGCTGGCCCGTCTCGACGAGCGACGTGATGTCGAGCCGACCGTTGTCGATGTTGCCGTGCTCGCTGCAGACGCGTGCAGCGACGCCGCCGCCGTCGACCCGACTCGCCAGATCACCCTCGACGCACCAGAGCCAGCCGTCGTCGAAGGGGTGCAGGATCATCTTCGCCAGGCGATCGCCAACCTGATGTCGAACGCTCTCGCCCACACGCCGACCGGCTCTCCGGTCGAGGTCTCGGCTCGAGTGGTCGATGGCCGGGCTCGTGTGTCGGTCCGCGACCACGGGCCGGGCCTCGACGAGGAAGCGCTGCGGCACGCCTTCGACCGCTTCTGGCGCGCCGATCCTTCACGAGTCGGCCCGAAGGCCGGGCTGGGCCTGTCGATCGTCGCCGCGATCGCGGCATCGCATCAGGGTCGGGCGACTGCCGCGAACCATCCTGACGGCGGGGCGATCTTCACGATCGACCTGCCGCTGGCACCGGCCTCAGCGCGACCGGCCGAGGCGCGGACCTCCGAACACTGAGACCTCTTGGCGCAGCGGCACGAGGTCGCGACGCGGCACGCGGCGATCGGCCTCCGCCAACGCTGATGATGCCAAGGCACGCAGCTCGGCGTTCTCGGCGCGCAGGCGCTCGTTCTCGGTCTCCAGCTGCATCACCCGGCGGATGCCTTCGAGGTTCATGCCTTCGGCGGCGAGGTCGCTGATCCGGCGCAGTTGTTGGATGTCGACGTCGCTGTAGCGGCGATTGCCGCCTTGTGTGCGCGCCGGACGGACCAGGCCGCGGCGCTCGTAGATCCGCAACGTCTGCGGGTGCATGCCGGCAAGTTCGGCGGCGACGGAGATGACATAGACGGCGTGGTCTTGAGATCTCATCATGATCAGTCCAATCGAGTTCTTGGTGAGACGGTAGTCGCTGCGGCGAGGGCCTCGACGGCTGCTCGCTGCTCGTCGTTGAGATGCTTGGGCACGGCCACGTCGACCGTCACGATGAGGTCGCCGGTGCCGTGCTTGCCCGGAATCCCTTTGCCTTTGACCCGGTGCCGCGAGCCCGACTGCGTGCCCGGCCGCAACCGCAGCATCACCCGCGGACCGTCGAGCGTCGGCACATCGATGTCGCCGCCGAGTGTCGCCTCGGCGAACGTGATCGGCACCTTCACGGTGAGGTTGTGCCCATCGCGCCCGAAGAGGTGGTGCGGCGTGACATGACACTCGACGAACAAGTCGCCCGCCGGCCCGCCGTTGCGACCAGGCGCACCGCGGCCCTTCAAGCGGATCCGCTGCCCGTCGTCGACTCCGGCTGGGATGCGCACCTGCACCTCGCGAGGACGACGCTCGGTGCCCGAACCGCGACAGGTCGGGCACGGTTCGGTGACGATGACGCCCCGCCCGCCGCACGCCCGGCACGGTGAGGAGAACGAGAACAGCCCTTGGTTGTCGTCGATGACGCCACGCCCGCCACATTGCGAGCACACAACCGGTTGCGTGCCCGGCTTGGCCCCGCTGCCCTGGCACGTCGAGCACTGCGCATCGCTGGTGAGGTGCAACGTGGTGGTGAGGCCCCTGGCCGCGTCGGCGAAGTCGAGGGTGAGCGTGGCCTCGAGATCGGCGCCGCGCTGCGGGCCCGCGGCCGCCGAGGCGCCGCCACCCCGCCGACCGCGCCCGAACATCTGCCCGAGGATGTCACCGAGGCCGTCGCCGCTGACGTTGAAGTTGAACCCGCCCGGGCCTCCGCCTGCGCCACCCGGGAAGCCGCCTTGGAACCCACCGAGCGGGCCCAGGCGGCGCACCTCGTCGTACTCCTTGCGCTTCTCGTCGTCACCGAGCACGTCATAGGCCGCGCTGACCTCCTTGAACCGCTCCTCGGCTGCAGCATCGCCTGGATGCGTGTCGGGATGGCTCTCGCGCGCCAACTTCCGGTAGGCCTTGGTGATGTCCTTGGCAGTCGCGTCGTCACTGACGCCGAGCACCTTGTAGTAGTCCTTCTCGTACCACTCACGTTGCGCTGCCACGGTTCACCTCCTCCTTCTCGCTCTCCTCTTGCAGCGTTTGTGAACTTCCGGCCCACATGTGGGCACCGAGTCCTCAAACGCGGCGATCAGCCGCGGACCTTGACCATCGCCGGCCGCAGCACCTTGCCGTTCCACGTGTAGCCGGAGCGCAACACCTCGCTGACGACCGGTTCGCCCTCGCCTTCTTCGTGCAGAACGGCGTCGGCGAGGTGGGGATCGAACGGTTGCTCGTACAGGTTCATCGACTCCAGCCCCTGCTTCTTCAGTTCGCTGAGCATGAGATTGAACAACGGCTCGACCTCTGCTGGATGGGCGAGGAACGCCGCCTCACAGGCGTCGAGCACCGGCAACAGTGCCTCGGCGAGGCGGCCAGTGGCGCGATCGATGTCGTCGGCGCGCTGCGTGGCAGTGCGTCGCCGGAAGTTCTCGTACTCGGCGGCGATGCGCTGAGCACGGTCCCGCCACTCATCACGTTCTGCTGTGAGAAGTTCCAACTCGCTTGGTGGCTGAGCATCCTCCACAGCCTCATCAGAAAGTTGGTCGACGGCGGACTCAGTGGCAGGACCTGCGACCAAGTCCGCGTCGATGGAAACGTCGTCGTCGGAAACCGGATCGGCCGGCGAGACCTGATCCTTCTCGGCACTCATCAGCTCTCGTCGACGATCTCGGCGTCGACGATGTCGTCGTCGCTGCTCGTCGCCCCTCCGGTCTGACCAGATGCCGACGTGCCGGCCGCGTTCTGATCGCGGGAAGCGGACTCGTACAGCTTCTGGCTGAAGGATTGGCTGGCCGCCATCAGCTTGTCGTGCGCAGCGCGGATCGCCTCGATGTCGTTCCCGGCGAGCGCTGTCTTCAACTCGCTGAGTGGACCTTCGACGGTGGCCTTCTCGGCGTCGTCGACCTTGTCGGCGTTCTCACGCAGCACCTTCTCCATCTGATACACGAGCGAGTCGGCGTTGTTGCGGATCTCGGCCTCTTCACGACGCTTGCGGTCGTCTTCGGCGTGGGCCTCGGCGTCGCGGATCATCTGGTCGATGTCCTTCTTGTCGAGGGTCGATTGACCGGTGATGGTCATCGACTGCTCCTTGCCGGTAGCGCGATCCTTCGCGCTGACGTGGACGATCCCGTTGGCGTCGATGTCGAACGTGACCTCGATCTGCGGAACGCCACGCGGTGCCGGCGGCAGGTCGACGAGTTGGAACTTGCCCAGCGTCTTGTTGTAGCTGGCCATCTCGCGCTCGCCTTGCAGCACGTGGATCTCGACGCTCGGTTGCATGTCGTCGGCCGTGGTGAACACCTCGGTGCGCTTCGTCGGGATCGTCGTGTTGCGCTCGATGAGCTTGGTCATCACGCCACCCTTGGTCTCGATGCCGAGGCTGAGCGGCGTGACGTCGAGCAGCAACACGTCCTTGACGTCGCCGCGCAGCACGCCGGCCTGGATGGCCGCGCCGACAGCGACGACCTCGTCGGGGTTGACGCTCTTGTTGGCGTCCTTGCCGGTGAGGCTGACCACCAGATCGACGACGGCGGGCATGCGCGTCGAGCCACCAACGAGGATGACGTGGTTGAGCTCGCCCTTGCTGATGCCGGCATCGCGCAGCGCCTGCTCGAATGGGACGCGGCAACGCTCGATGAGATCGGCCGTCATCTCCTGGAACTTGGCGCGGCTTAGCGACTCGTCGAGGTGCAGCGGGCCTTCGGCGGTGGCGGTGATGAACGGCAGGTTGATCTGCGTCTGCTGCACTTGACTGAGCTCGATCTTCGCCTTCTCCGCGGCTTCCTTCAGCCGTTGCCCGGCCATGCGGTCGGCGGACAAGTCGACGCCGTGCGCCGCCTTGAACTGCTGCACGAGCCAATCGATGATCCGTTGATCCCAGTCGTCGCCGCCGAGATGAGTGTCGCCGTGGGTGCTCTTCACCTCGAACACACCGTCGCCGATCTCCAACACCGACACGTCGAACGTGCCGCCGCCGAGGTCGAACACCAACACCTTCTCGTCTTGCGCGCTCTTGTCGAGGCCATAGGCCAACGCGGCCGCTGTCGGCTCGTTGATGATCCGCAACACCTCGAGCCCGGCGATCGTGCCGGCTTCTTTGGTGGCGGTGCGCTGGGCGTCGTCGAAGTACGCGGGCACGGTGATGACCGCCTGGGTGACGGTGTCGCCCAGATACGCCTCCGCGTCGCGCTTCAGCTTCATCAGGATGCGGGCGCTGATCTCCTGTGGCGTGTACTGCTTGCCGTCGATGTCGGGGCTCTTCCACGACTCGCCCATGTGACGCTTGATGCTGCGGAACGTGCGATCGGAGTTGGTGATCGCTTGGCGCTTGGCGACCTCGCCGACGAGCACTTCGCCCGCCTTCGAGAAGGCGACGACTGACGGTGTGGTTCGGGCGCCCTCCGCATTCGGGATCACCACCGGATCGCCGGCTTCGAGCACAGCGACAACCGAGTTCGTGGTACCGAGGTCGATTCCGACTGCCTTGGCCATGGGTTGCTCCTTCACACTTCTGGGGGGACGAGTTCGGGCGTGAGACAGGTACCCATGCGGGCCACCTGTTCACACTCAGACTTGAGTGGGTATAGCGCAAGTTTACGGTCCGGCAGAGCGCCCGGGCAACGTCCTCCTGAGAAATCTTGAGTCGATCTGACTCAAGATTTCGGTGGGCTTGGGAGATGCGTCGCCGTCGATGACCAGGCAGAATGAGCGGCGTGCTGACCGCGGACCAGATGTTGCGCTTCCAGACCGACGGGTTCGTGGTCGTTCCGGACGTGCTCTCGGCCGGCGAGGCGAAGACCTTGTTGCGTGCGGCGTGGGAGCAGTTCCCGTCACCGGAGCGATACTTCGCCGACCCGGCTTCGTTCACTCATCTGACGAGCACGCCGTTCTCCGGCCTGGCCAACTTTCCGTGGGCGTCGCCGGTCCTGAACCGGCTGATCGCCCACCCGAAGATCCTCTCGGTCGTTCGCCAGATACTCGGCGAGGACGACATCCGCCTCTACAAGGGCGAGCTGTGGGCGAAGTACGCCGGGGAGACCGACTACGACCAGCACCACCACCGCGACTTCGGCAATCACACGCTCGTCGTGCCCACCGTCGAGCGGCGATGGCGCCAGGTCACCACGTTCACGTACCTCTGCGACGTCGACGAACGCAACGGCGCAACCGCAGCCGTGCCGCGCCGGTTCTCAGATCAGATCCCGCTCGGCCAACGCCGCACGGAGCCAGGTG
>DATBKA010000503.1:0-6094 GCA_036556105.1 Ilumatobacteraceae bacterium
GGCGGCTCTGCTGAACACCAAGCCGGATCGCTGGAGCGGTCGTCTGGGCGCCAACGGCGACCTCGACGTGCAAGTCGCCGGTCGCGCGGGCGTGCCGTCGAGTGGTGTGTCCGCGGTGATCCTTTCGGTGTCGGCGATCGCCGCCACGCGGGCGACGACGCTCACCGTTCATCCGACAGGTACGACCCGCCCGCCGACCTCGTCGGTCGAAGTGCCACCGATCTTGCCCGCCGACAACCTCGTTGTCGTGCCCCTCGGCGCAGACGGCAAGGTGCGCGTGCACAACTCGGCCGGCAGCGTGCACGTTGCGGTCGATGTGTTCGGCTGGTTCCCCGAGGATCCACCGCCGACGACGGGTCGGTGGTCGTTCGAACCGGCCACCGTGATGCTCACCTCTGCGGGCCAGACCGCCGACGTCACCCTCGTCCACCACGATGACGCAGGCGCGGTAACCGGCGCGTCCGTTCCCTCGGGCGTCACGACGACCATCACCGACCCCGATGGCGTGCTGACCATGACCGAAACTTCTCGCGGTCGGTATCGCCTCACGGCGACCGCGGCGATCGGCCAAGCAACGGTCGATGCGACAGTGCCCGGGATCGCGGCGCCGGCTCGGCTCGGCGTGACCACCGTCCAGCTCCAGCCGGCAGTGCAGGTGATCGCCGCCGATCGAGTCGTGTTCCCGCCTGCGGCCGGAGTCACGACTGCGACCGGCCCGTTCACGATCGACGAGGTCCTGGCCCGCACCGTCATGCCTTCGAGTGCGGAGCTGCAGGCGTCCGCCGACCCGTTCAGCCTTGGTGCTCAGCTCGCCGTCGTGTTGCGCGGCGTGGCACCACCGACAGGGACCGTCGTCATCGGTGGTGACGGGTCGTCGTTCGCCGGGCGCGTCATCGAGCCGAGTGGGCTACCGACATTGTCTCGAGCTGGGCACGTCTTGATCACGGTGGCGATCACGCGGCCGATGGACGTGTTCCGCAAGCTCGACGCTCACGCCGAGGAGGAATCCGAACTGACTGCCGTCACGTCCGCATCGCCGTTGGCTCGGCGGGCCAATGCTGTGGCGTCTCGTCTGGTCGACGCCGAGCCGTCCGGGCCGTGCACAGCTGACGCCGGCAGCCCGGGCGTCGAGTTGACGACGCAACCCCCATCGCTGAACAAGCGGACGTGGGCCGACGCCAACTTCGATGTGGATCTGCAGATCGCCCATCTGCGGATCGGCTACCAGATCACCGCCTCCGTCGGCTTCTCCCTGAAGCTCCAGAACGCGGTCAACCCTCAGATCACGTGCGTGGTCAAGGACTTCGGGGCGTTCGACATCGGCACGGGCGGACCGCTCGATGCGCTCGTCACCGTGTACTTCCGTCCCCATGTCGATTTGAAGTTCGAGGTGAAGATCGTCGCCGGCGCCCGAGCAGAGCTGTCGGCTTCCTGCTCGGCGTCGACGATGCGCGACTTCGACATCCGCTGGGCCGGCGGCGCCGGCTTCCAAGTTGAGAAGACCGAAACGGACCCGCCCGCGCAGTGCGACCCCAAGGCGATCGTCACCGGCGACGCCGGCAACATCTCGCCGCTGTCTGTTGAGATCAGTGGCGGTCTGTACCTCGTCATCGATGTCGGTGTTCGTTTCGGGGGCAGGATCGCCAAGTTCTTCGAGGATCTCACCGGCGAACCAGTGGGTGAGGCCAAGCTCCTCGCGGTCAGCCTTGGAATCCGGATGCGCGTTGCATGGGAGAACGAGCCTGTCGTGCTCGCCAACAAGAAGTCAGGTTCGACCGCGGCACTGGAGGCGGTGATCAACGCCGGTGTCGAGATACCGATCCTCGACAGCCTGCTGCAGTACGTCACTGGCGACCCGAGCCAGAAGGTGTCGATCACGTTGTTCGAAGGTGTCCAGCCGTTGCTCGTCTTCTACCGCCCGCCGGCGGCGGGCCCGGTCTACGTCAACAACCAGCTGGCGGCCGGCACGATCACGATCAAGCCCGGCGATCAGTTGACGATCACCGAGCAGCTCGGGTGGGAAGGTGACGAGCCGGCGGTGCCCGAGGCCCGCGTCGAGTCGGCCACCGCCTGGCTCGCTCGCCCAGGGGTCGTGTCGGAGTTCGATCCGTTCACCGACTTCCAGTTGTCCACGCAGGCCGGCCCACCCGCGTCCTTGACGGCGACGGGAACTGTCACGAGGGCGATGTGCGACCGCCTCGGCACGGATACGCGCACCATCTCCTTCCTTGCCAATGCTCCGATGTTCGGGGTCGCGACGAACGGTTTCGCCGGCTCGATCGACGTCAAGTGCGAGGCGCCGTCGATCGCCTTCGACCGTGAGGTCGTCGATCTCGACACAACGCAGGTCGGGGCGCCCGTCACGGTGCACCTCGCCGGTCACAACATGTCGCTGGCCGACTGGACGATCGCCGCGCCGCCCGTTTGGCTGTCGGTCGCAGATCGCGCCGGCAACTTCATGTCGCCGGAGGAGACCGACGACGTCGTGCTCACCGTCGACTGCACGAAGGTCACGCCGCGAGCGCAGGTCAGCACGACCCTCATCGCCGAGGCGTTCCGGCCGGCAGACACGACGCGATACGAAGCACGGCTCACGGTCCAGGCCGATTGCCGCGACAAGCTGATCGACTTCACGCCGAACGTGTCCACCGGTGACGCGACGGTGATGCTGAACTCGCGCGGGACTGACACCACGACATGGGAGCTGTCGGGGACACCGACCTGGGCGAAGATCAGCCCGTCGAGTGGATCACTGAATCCGGGGACATCGCAGACGCCACTCACCGTCGACATCACGCAGCGCAAGCGGACGTGCGGAACCCTGGTCGAGCGGCGAGCAACGATCACGGCCACCGCACCCGGGCGCGGCACGGCGACGCTGACGATCGTCGATCCGCAGCTGACGCCGAGCCCCACCTGTGGCCCGACGACCACCGGCGGCTCGGGCGGCGATCCGCACATGCAGAGCATGGACGGCATCCGCTACGACGCGCAGGTGTTGGGTGAGTACACGTATCTCCGTCCCGCCGCCGGGGCGAGCGGCGCAACCGTGCACGTCCGCCACGACTACACCAACTCCTCCGCCGGGTTCGCTCGACCGACGAGCCTGATCGGTGTCGTGGTCGCCGTTGACGGCCATTCAGTCGAGATTCTCGCCCGACCGAGCGAGGTGCGCATCGACGGAACGACGTTCGACGCCGCGGTCGGTGTGCCGGTCTCGGTGAGTGAGTCGTTGACGATGACACAGAGCGTCGCCGGGACGTACCTGATCGACGCGGCCGATCTCGTCGTCACGGTTGTCGGTGGACTGTCCGCGACGCTGAACCTCTGGATCACGGCGCCCATCGGCGCCCCCTACGTGGGTCTGCTCGGTGCCCCCGACGGCAGCCAGGCCAACGATCTCACCCCCGCGGGAGCGAGCACGTCCTTCACGCGCGCCGACGTCGACCGCCACGCGCCGTCGCTTTACGTCCTCACCGATTCGTGGCGGCTGACCGACCCAGCGACATCGCTGTTCACTCGTCCGTGGGACGGGTTCGACGCGCCGAATCCGCCATACAACGAAGCGCAGCTGGAGCCGTTCAAGCAGCAGGTGATCGACCATCTCCAACCCCTGACGGGGATCTGCGACGGGGACAGCACCGCTGACTCGTACGTCGTTCGCGCCCTGGCGATCGAGCTCGCCATCGGCAGCAGCAGTGACGTGCTCGACTCGCTCACGTGCCGCTACGCGATCACGGGTCGAATCATCTCGCCGGCGGGTGACGCAGTCGCCGGGCTCCCCGTGACCGTCGACGCGCCCGGCCTCGTCTCGTGCACGACGACTTCGACCTCGGCAGGTGCGTACGGTTGCATGCTCACTCCTGACGCGTCCGAGTTGACCACCGCCCCGACGTTCCCGTTGCCCGTCACGGTGGAGGCGCGATGGCCAGATGACGGGTCGGTGGCTGCGAGCACGACGACGACGTTCGCCAGCAAAGCCAACTTCGACGTTGTCTCCGCGACGACGGCCGACCTCGCCGTCGACGACTCGACCCTGCCGCGGGTGACGATCCGTGGCACCTTGACCGGTGAGGGCGGAGGTCTGCCCGGCCCGATCAGCCTGATCGTCGTGGGCTACGCCCCGGGCGGCGGGCACACCGCACACACCACCGTGCAGGTCACTCCCGATCCCGTGACCGGTGCCTACGAGCTGTCGCTCGTCGAACCGCATGGCACGACTCAGCTCGGCCTCTTCGCTCACATCGGCGTCACGCAGTTCACGAAGCAGTTCGACGGGATCCATCCCGGTGTGCAGGATCTCGAGTTCTCCGTCGATCACCGACCGACCACGCTGTCGATCAGCGGCACGATGCTGTTGTCGGGCGTGCCGTTCCACGGCCCGATGCCGGTCTCGATCGAAGCCTTCGGTGACTCCGGTCAACTCGTCCAGGTGATCGACTCGCAGGTGGCGATCGACCAGACCACGGGTGGCTACAGCCTCACCCGTGAGCTGCCGTCAACGGCTCGTTCCGCTCTGATCACAGTGCTCATCGGGTCGCGAACCGACGATTGGAAGCGTCTCGCCATTCCGACATTGACGCCAGGCCTCCAGCTGGTCACGTTCGACGTCGACGTCCATCCGACCGACCTCGTGCTCAGCGGCCAGTTGCGCTACCTAGGGTCACCGGTCGACGGGTTTGTCCTTGTGTCGGGCTATTCCGGCGGGAGCTCGTTCGCCGCGGATCTCTTGGCGACCGGCGGCCAGTACAGCGGCACGATACGGCTCCCGGAGCAGGCGACGGAAGCGCATGTCGTCGTCACGCTCACGGCGAACTTCGTGACGACCGAAGTGACGCGCGATATCACGCTGACCGCGGGCACCGTCAACAACGTGACGTGGGACATCGACGTCTCCTCACTGATGGTGCAAGGCACGGCCTCGGTCGACGGCAATCCACTCGTCGATGCCCTCCTTCCCGCCACGCTCCAGCTGCTCGGCGCCAACGATCAACCGATCGGAGCGGCGACACCGATCGACCTGTCCACCGACGAGTTCGGCTACTACTGGTTCCAGGTGCCGATGGACTCCCAAGTCGTGACGGCCGAGCTGACCGTCACCTTCCCCGGCGACGAGATCCGCGTGTATCGGCTCACAGGGCTGCACCCCGGCGCGATGAACCGCACCCTCGACATCGACCCGTCGTTCGCGCTGTCGCTGACGCTGCGCGGTCAGGTGCTCGACGACCAGGGTGCGCCGCAGCAGGGACTGGTCGACGTCAACGTCGCCTTCATCGATGTCGCCGGGGTGGTCGGTGATGTCGTGGCGACGTCGTCGGCCGATCTCGACCTCGACGGCTCCTACACGGTGTCCCTGCCGCTGCCGCCAGGCGCCACGCACGCCCGCGTCGAACTGGCGGCGAACGGGTTCGACGAGGACTGGGTGTTCGTCGTGCCCCTGACCGGCTCCGCCCAGGAGCAGGTGTTCGACATCGACCGGAAGGCGCCTCGGATCCAACTCGTCGGCAACGTCTTGGCGACGGACGGGTGCATCCCGTCGCGGGTCGAGCCGCGCCTGATCCTGATCGCCTTCCCATCGGAGCCCGTCGGCTCGTACGACCCGATCACGTTCGACTGGCCCGGTGGCACGCGTGTCTACGACAGCTTCGTGATCGTCGACCCGGTCACCGGACTCTACGGAGTTGCTGCGGCGTTGCCCGCTGACACCACGAGGGTTGTGGTCATTCAGGTCGACGACAACTTCGACTTCGTCTCCAACGCCACGCTCACCATCGACCCGAGATATGTGCAGACCTTCGGCTGGGACCTGTTGGTGTGCTGACGATGCCTGAGCACTCCGAACCCGTGAATCGCGGGGAACCGACCACGCTGGCCGTCGTGCTGCGATTGCTGAGCAATCGCTTGGCGGCCGGCGAGGTCACCGGGTGGCTGGAGGTGGTGGCCACAGGTGAACGCCAGGCGCTGCGCAACGCCGACGATCTGATCGACGCGCTCGCCGCGCTGGGCTCACCGCCCGACGCGTGGATCGGGTGATCAGCTGACGACGTGGGTCAGCCCGAGGGCGGCGACGCGTTGCCGGAACCGCTCGTCGGGC
>DATBKA010000504.1:0-3884 GCA_036556105.1 Ilumatobacteraceae bacterium
CGGCCGTGACGGAGCCGCCGTTGTTCGCCGGCCGGTTCGGCGTCTTCCCCGTGTTGATCGCGACTTTGCGGACCTTCTCCCCGGCGTTCTTGCCGATGATCAGCCCGACGGCGCCGGCGAAGCACAGCAACACGATGATGCAGTTGAGGAACAGCACCATGCGTTGCCCAACGGTGTGACGACCGCGGAACGGCGAGGGCGCTGTCTGTTCCGCTTCAGCCATGAGCGTTGAAGGTTACTGTCGGCCGTACGACGTTGGGCGGCGCTTCGGTTGAGTATGTTCAGGTCCGTGCCCACAAAGGTTCGAGTCGAGCCGTTGGTTCCGGCGTCCCGAGCCCAGTGGGTCGACCGGCTCGACGAGTTGCACCTCCTGACTCCGTTGCGGATCGTGGCGATCGTCGTCGTGGCGATCGTGGTCGGGTTCGTGCTGCGCGCCGTGGTGTCGCGGGTCCTCAAGCGCACGCTGAACCTGTCGGGCAGCGACCGACCACGCGCCGAGGCTCGTCAGCGCGCCCTGGCCTCGGCGTTGCGCTCGGCGGTGATCGGCGTGGTCTGGGCGACGGCGGTCATCACCATCATCAGCGAGCTCGGCGTGAACATCGGCGGAGTGATCGCCACGGCGACGGTCATCGGCGGGGCGATCGCATTTGGCGCGCAAACGCTGATCCGCGACGTGATCGCCGGTCTGTTCGTGCTGGCCGAGGACCAGTACGGCGTCGGCGACAGCGTCGACATCGGCCACGCTTGCGGCGAAGTGGAGCGGATCACGCTGCGCAGCGTGCGCCTGCGCGATGCCGAGGGTCGGATCTGGCACGTCGCCCACGGCAACGTCGCGTCGGTGGCCAACCTGTCGAAGTCATCTCAGGCTCTACTTGATCTGGAGGTGTCGCGCGACAGCGATCTGGCGGTGGTCGAGGAAGTAGCGGCCCGGCTGGCGCGGCGGTTGCAGGAGGACACCCACGTCGCCCCGCTCATCACCGGAGCGGCCACCGCGGTGGGACTGGTGGCGATGACCGACGACCGGGTGACGTACCGGGTCGGCGTGCCCACCCCGCCTGGCCGGCACGACGAGATCCGTCGGGCGTGGACCGCGCTCGCCTTTCAGGCCTTCCGCGAAGGCGAGCTGGCCAGGCCCGGCGGGGCTGCAGCGGCCCCGGGCCCGACGCCGCAGATCCAACCCGAGGGGTGAGCCTCAGTCGGTGACGACGACGACGGTGCCGATGCCGG
Organism: Ilumatobacteraceae bacterium; assembly: GCA_036556105.1. Lineage (GTDB taxonomy): Bacteria > Actinomycetota > Acidimicrobiia > Acidimicrobiales > Ilumatobacteraceae > JAENVT01. The sequence goes on from DATBKA010000504.1 coordinate 1,228, forward strand.
CGAAGGCCCACATGTACTCGGCGTCGGCCGTCGACTGGCGGACGCATCCGCCGGACAGCGCCTGTCCGAGCTGAGCGTCGGTCTGGATCGGCACCCCGTTCTCGCGCGGGATCTCGTGAAAGCCGATGTTGTCGCCCTTCGGGCCGTGGGCGAAGCGCACCATGTAGCGCATGCAGATGTTCGGGTGGTCGATGTTGCAGGTGTACGCGGAACGTGAGAACACCTGGTAGACGCCCGGGTCGGGCTGCCCGAAGCGGCCGGAGACGCGGTACGTGCGGACGGTGATGTTGTTGCCGTCGACGATCCAGACGCGCATCTGGTTCTTCGAGTACACAACCCGGCGACCCGAGCCCGACAGGTAGGGCACTCCGGTGTCGGGTGGAGCCGTGATCGCCACCGTGGTCGGCACTTCGGTGGGCGGCGGAGGAAGAGTCGGCGTCTCTTGGATGCTGCTGCCGCGAGTTGCCGGCGCCGGAGCGTCGGCCGCGGCGACGTAAGCGGTGGCGATCGGGACGTCGACGGGTGCATCGGGAGCGAGCGTGGTGGTCGTCGAGGTCGTCGAGGTCGTCGTCGACGACGGCGTCGTGGCCGCGGCGAACGGAGATGGCAGGGCCGCGCTCACGCACAGCACCACGACGCCCACGACGGGCGCCACAACCCCAACTCTCGACCTCACCGTGAGCAGGCTAGTTGGCGGTTCGATCTTCCGTCGAAGGGGCCAGCCGCACCGCGGTCATCAAGGTCTCGCCGGATGACAGCGTGAAGGTGCCGACTCCGCCTGCTTCGAGGAGGTCGGCGCGGCACGCCTCGAGCGAAGCGAGCACTGCTGGCGGGGCGTCGACGATGAGCTCCTCGACGGCGGCGCGCTGGCTCAGCTTGGCCTCGGTCTTGGCCCGGCGGATCGTGGCCAGCACCTCGCTGACCGGTTCGAGCATCGACACGTCGCCGAGCGAGGCGAGCGGCGCCGGGTCCGGCCACGACTGGCTGTGGACCGAACCGTCCTGCCACCAGCTCCACACCTCTTCGGCCACGAACGGGAGGAACGGCGCGAACAGGCGGTGGACGACGCTGAGTGCCGTTCGCAGCGCTGCTCGCGCCGACTGGGCAGCGTCGTCGCCGTGCGTGCCGTACGCCCGGCCCTTGACGAGCTCCACGTAGTCGTCACAGAACCACCAGAAGAACTCCTCGGTGCGTTCCAGCGCCCGGGCGTAGTCGTAGTCGTCAAACGCACGAGTGGCATCGTTGATGACATCGGCGAGGCGGGCCAGCATCGCTCGATCGATCGGGGCCGATGGCTCGGTGCCGTCCGGAGGCTCGCCGAACCCGAGCACGAACTTCGACGCGTTGAGGATCTTCGTGCACAGCTTGCGCCCGATCTTCATCTGGCCCTCTTCGAAGGCGGTGTCGACACCCGGTCGCCCGGAGGCGGCCCAGTACCGAACGGCGTCGGTGCCGTACTTCTCGAGCGGTTCGATCGGCGTGACGACGTTGCCCTTGCTCTTCGACATCTTCTTTCGATCGGGATCGAGGATCCACCCCGAGATGGCTGCGTCGCTCCACGGCAGGCAGCCGTGCTCGTGATGGCTGCGCACGACGCTGCCGAACAACCACGTGCGGATGATGTCGTGCGACTGCGGCCTCATGTTCATCGGGAAGACGCGGCTGAACAGATCCGGGTCGTCGACCCAACCGCCGGCGATATGAGGGGTCAGCGACGACGTCGCCCACGTGTCCATCACGTCCGGATCGCCGATGAACCCTCCCGGCTTGCCGCGCTCGTCCTCGTTGAACCCCGTGGGACATTGCGTCGACGGGTCGATCGGCAGCCGGGCCGCGTCGGGAACGAGCACGTCGTCGTAGATCGGCTCACCATCGGCGTCGAGCCGGTACCACAACGGGATCGGCACCCCGAAGTAGCGCTGCCGGCTGATCAGCCAGTCGCCGTTGAGGCCGCCGACCCAGTTCTCGTAGCGGTTGAGCATGTACTGCGGATGCCACTTCAGCTCCTCGCCGCGAGCGATGAGCGCGTTGCGGAGCGCTTCGTCGCGTCCGCCGTTGCGGATGTACCACTGCCGTGTGGCCACGATCTCCAACGGCCGATGACCGCGCTCGTAGAACTTGACCGAGTGGGTGACCGGCCGTGGCTCACCGAGCATCTCGCCGGACTCGGCCAGCATCTCGACGATCCGTCGTTGCGCTTGCTTCGGTGCCAAGCCGGCGACCTGTGCGTACGCCGCCTGTCCGGCGGACGTGGTGATCCACGGCGGGGTCTCGGTGGACATCCGCCCGTCGAACCCGAGCAATGCCCGCGACGGCAGATCGAGCTCGCGCCACCAGGTCACATCGGTGACGTCGCCGAACGTGCAGATCATGGCGATGCCCGTGCCTTTGTCGGGCTCGGCGAGATGGTGGGCCAGCACCGGAACTTCGACTTCGAAGAGCGGGGTGCGCACGGTCGTTCCGAACAGCGGTCGGTAGCGCTCGTCGTCGGGATGAGCGACCATCGCTACGCAACTCGCCAGCAGCTCCGGCCGGGTCGTGTCGATCAGCAGGTCGCCTGCGCCGTCGGTGCGGTGGAAGGCCAGTTTGTGAAAGGCGCCGGACACCTCGCGGTCTTCCATCTCGGCCTGAGCAAACGCGGTGCGCTCGTCGATGTC
>DATBKA010000505.1:0-1518 GCA_036556105.1 Ilumatobacteraceae bacterium
CCGCCCGAACACGGCCGGATGGGTCGCCGAGCACCTGTCGGAGACTTGGTACGTGGCGTTCGAGGGGTTCGCGTTGCCTGACCCCGAAGCGACCGGCGCTCATCCGTCGGTGAGGTTCGGATCGGCGATCTTGAGCAGGTGGCCCGTCGACAGCGTCGAGTTGATGGCGATGCCGATCAACCCTGACGAGGAAGATCGGCCCCATGTGACGATGCGCGTGCCGTTCGTTCCGGTCGGAGTTCCGTACGAGTTGCTCCACGCTCGCACGGGTGGGATCGACGTGTACAGCACCCATCTCCACTCGGGGACCGGGCAGACGGCCCAACGCGTGGAGCAGGCGCTGTTCATCGACGACGCGATCGCTCGAACCTGTGACCCCTCGGCGGAGATGCCACCGGTGCTGTGTGGGGACTTCAACGCCGATCCGGAATCCGACGTGATCCGTTTTCTCACCGGCAACGCCGTCGTCAAGGAACGAAGCACGTACTTCCAGGACGCCTGGGGAGTGGTGCACGGTACCGGCGGTGTGACGTGGGATCCCGCGGGCAATCCGATGACCCCGAACTCTTATCACCCCGGTCGCATCGACTACATCTTCGTCGGCGACCCGGCGTTCCGCGAAGAAGGCGCAGGACGAGTCGTGAACGCCGAACTTGCCTTCAACGAGGCGAGAACCGGCGTCTTCGCCAGCGATCACTACGGACTCCGCGCAGACATCGCCTGGCCGACGCGGCCCTCGGACACGTGAATCGAGCCAGGTGCGCACCGACGACAGAGCTGGCGCCGGCAGGATCTCGATCTGCGTGACCAGTCGGACGCGACCCAGAAGTGCCGTTAGGAGGCGGACGGCGCGCTCTCGCTCGGCCTGCTGCGAGCAAGCTTGAGGTGCAGGGTGGCCGAGGCGCGTGCGTCGCCGCCGGGAACGGCGTGGGCGTACTTGTCGAGCGTGGTGGACACTCGTCGGTGGTCGAGACGGCGTGAGACGACCACGATCGGGGCACCTGCGTCGAGCATCTCGGTGGCCATGAAGTGGCGGAGGTCGTGAAGCCGGAACGATCGGAGTCCGGCGGCGCGGCGATGGCGCAGGAAGGCCTTTGTCACTCTGTTCGGCTTCCACGCGGTGGTCGCGCCGTCGTCGCTGAACACGAACCCGTCGGCCTTCGTACCGGAACTCTCTGCATGGTCGGCGAGCACGGCGAACGAGCCCTGATCGAGGTCGACGACATGACTGCGCTTGGTCTTCGTGGTCGTGAGCACCGGGCCGTGTGGTCCTTCGACCCAACCGGCACAGAACGAGACCCGGCATGTGTCGAGGTAGACGTTGTGCCAACGCAACCCGAGCAGCTGTGCACGCCGGGCGCCCGTGATCGCCGCGAGATAGAGGAAGACGTGCAGCGCCGGCTCACGGTCGCGAACGTGATCAAGCAACTGCGTCAGCTCGTCCGGCGTCGGCGGGCGCAACTCGGCACTGGAAGCAACGACACGGTGGGCGCGTTCAGCTGGGTTGTCCCAGATCCA
>DATBKA010000506.1:0-3380 GCA_036556105.1 Ilumatobacteraceae bacterium
GAAGATGTAGTCGGGGTTGCCGCCGCCGTAGAAGCTCGCTGCGTCGGCTTGTCCCGGCCCTCCTTCGCCGTAGTAGGCGAGGGCCTCGGTGGGCGACATCGTCGCCGAGGGCGGCGAGGCGTCGAGGCCGGTCGGAACCATGCGGTAGTACTCGGTGCAGATCGGATTCACGTACCAGTCCGTCGAGACCTGGCCGAGGATGTCGTTGACGGTGACGTTCCAGCCCTCGAGGCCGTGCTCGGTCGTTGCATCGAAGGTGCCGTCCGCCGGTGCGGCGTCCTCGAACACCTTGACCTGAATGGTGCCGAGGGGGATCGGGTATGGGTTGAGCCCGACCTTGATGATGCCGGGGCCGGCGTTGAGGACCGGCATCGGCACCGTGAAGTGGGCGCCTCCGATCTCGTAGCCGTCCGCGGACACCGACACGAGGTACTTGCCTTCGGGCAACGCGTTGATGGCGTCGGTGAGGTTCCAGTCGCTGGAGTCACCCTGGGTGATCACTGGGCTGTACTCGACTGGGTGGACCGACGGCCACTCGCAGCTCGCCGGGAACAGCGGATCGCCGTCGGGGTTGGTCGGAGTAACCGGGTGGCAGACGTCCGAACCGTCGATCGGGTCCAGTGGGTCGACAGCGTTCGACGGGCTCGCTTGGTGCGGATCGCCGGTGTTGTCGAGGTTGATGATCCACTTGTACGTGAACGGCTCGGGCGCCGTCCCGCAGCCGGCAGGCGGTGTCGGGGTGCCGGCGAACGGCGTCAGCAAGTGCATGCCGCGGTAGGGCGCGCAGGCGTCATCGCCGCGTGGTGGTCGCAGGCTGCTGTCGCGCGCCGAGATCACATCGAGACGCAGGTCGGTGGTCTCCGCCGCGGACGCGACGTGGACCGTGCTCGATTGCACGAGCACCACGGGGAAACCGATGAGCGCCGCGAGCGCGGCGGCCATCCACCGATGACGTCGCGTGATGTCGCGCTTCGATCCGTGCCTGACCATGGTGGTCCTCCTCGTATCCATCAGACGGCAACCCCGGTACGCCCGGCTGACCGGGCCCCCAACGCCAGCGAGCAAACGTCGGCAGCGGAGGAGAGCCCGGCGCCGCCGGGGATGTTCAGCGGCGCGAGCAGGACGGTCGCCCGCTGCCGCGTAGACCCCAGACCTCCCCGCCGATGCCGTCCCTTCATCCCTGTCCCTCCGTTACACGGTCACGGGACAGACCTTTGGTCCCCGTCCCGGATCCATGGGCGGGAACTACAACAGATCGTCAAGACTCTGTCTGGAACATGTCACGTTTGTCATCCAGCTCTCAGGGTGGCGATCATCTGTCTGTCATCTCAGTTGCGCGAACAGCAGACAATCGCGACCACTCTTGTCATGTCGCTCCTGCGTTGACATCGCCCGCACAGCAACCTTCGCCGAATGACTTACGTCCTGAGTGGTGGCGTCTTAATCCGTCGCTGCGGGTGAACCGCGACCCCCGAGCGCGCCAAGATGTCCGCGCTCACATGAAGCTCCACCTCACCCTCATCGGCTTTGTCATCTCCGCGTTGGCGACCGCGTCGTGTCGCGATGGCGCGAGCGGGGCGGCAAGCACCACGCCTTCGGTGCGCCCGGAGGACGCGGCGATGCAGGTCGTTGCCTTCGGGTGCAGTAGCCGCGAGGTGCATGGCGCCGGGTCGATGGTCGCCGAGGGACGGATCGCCACGGTCGCCCACGTCGTGGCCGGCGCCGAACGGATCGAGGTGCGCGGTCCACACGGCAACGGCGCCGCGACCGTCGTATACTTCGATCCCGTCCTCGACGTCGCGGTGTTGAAGGTCGATCCGCGATTGGCCACGCCGGTGCCGATCGCCACGGCCAAGAGTGGCGATCGCGGCACCGCGGTCGTCTACCGCGACGACGTTCCAGTCCAGCTCGAGGCGGAGGTGGAGCGCCTCGTCGACATCCGCACCGAGGACATCTATGGGGAGGGCAAGCACCTTCGCCCTGGGTACGAGCTGAAGCTCGACGTCGAGCCGGGAGATTCGGGCTCGGCGGTCATCGTCGACGGGAAGGCGGTCGCAATCGTGTGGGCGACGAGCCAGCAGACGGAGGCCCGTTCCTGGGCAATGCGCACCTCGCTCGTCGCCGATCACCTCGCCGCGGCGGTCCCCGTCGACCACGGTCACTGCGCCTGACGACCCGTCACGCCTGGTGTGGCATATTGGCGGCCATGACGGCAGCTACCAAGCCACGGTTCATCCGCGCCGACGGGCCCGACAAGGTGACAGGAAGCGGCCGGTACACGGCCGACCTGACGCTGACCGGGATGCTCGCCGCCAAGTTCCGCTACGCGGGCGTGGCTCATGCCCGGATCACCAGGCTCGACGTCAGTGCGGCGCGCCAGATCCCTGGCGTGATGGCGGTGCTGACCGCTGCCGACGTGCCCGACGTGCACTTCGGTCCCTTCGTCCAGGACCGCACGCTGTTCGCACGTGACGTGGTTCGGTTCGAAGGCGACGTCGTCGCCGCAGTTGCGGCGACCACAGCGGCGATCGCCCAACGGGCGGTCGATGCGATCGTCGTCGAGTACGAGCCGCTGCCGATCGTCACCGATCTCCAGGCCGCGCTCGCCGTGGATGCCCCGCTCGTGCACGCCGAGTGGGAGTCGTACGGGGCCGCCGACGTGCTCGTGCGCGATCGCAATGACGCCTCGTTCTCGTCGATCAGCAAGGGCGACGTCGAGGCCGGTCTCGCCGAAGCCGACCACGTGATCACCAGCCGCTATGTCGCCGACGGGAGTCATGCCGCACCCATCGAGCCGCGCGCCGTCGTCGCCCAGTGGGAAGGCAACAAGGTGACGATCTGGACGTCGACGCAGGTTCCGTTCGACGCTCGCGCCGGAGTGTGCGAGACGTTGCAGCTGCCGGCCAACCGGGTGCGGATCATCGTGCCCCACCTCGGCGGAGGCTTCGGCGGCAAGTGCGGGTTCCACTACGAGGCACACGTAGCGGCGCTCGCTCGCGCTGCGAAGCGACCGGTGCGCCTCGTGTTCAGCCGGCGCGAGGAGTTCATCGCCCCGGACCGCCGCCGCGAGCAGATGATCATCGACATCACGACTGGCGTGCGCAACGACGGCACCATCACGGCACGCAAGGCGTGGGTCGCCATCGACAACGGGGCGTACACAGCCGACAGCGGGTTCTTCTCACAGCTCGCCGGAATGCACGTGGCCGGGCCGTACCGCGTGCCCAACCTGCACGTCGAGGCGCACCTCGTGTACACCAACCATCAGCCGTCCGGGTCGGTCCGCGCCCCAACCGCGCCACAGTGCTGCTGGGCGTTGGAGTCGCACACCGACGAGATCGCCGCGGCGATCGGCATGGATCCGGTCGCGTTCCGCAAGC
>DATBKA010000507.1:0-10612 GCA_036556105.1 Ilumatobacteraceae bacterium
CGAGTCGAAGCTCTCCACGGTTTCTTCGACCTCGACGAACTCTCCTTCGATGCCGGTGAACACCTTGGCGACGAAGAACGGCTGCGACAGGAAGCGCTGGATCTTGCGTGCCCGCGACACGGTGAGACGGTCTTCTTCGGACAGCTCGTCGAGGCCGAGGATGGCGATGATGTCTTGCAGCTCCTTGTAGCGCTGCAGGTTCTCCTGCACACCGCGCGCCACTTGATAGTGACGCTCGCCGACCACGTCGGGCTGAAGGATGGTCGATGTCGAGGCCAGCGGGTCGACCGCCGGGTAGATGCCGAGGGCGGCGACCTGACGGCTCAGCTCGGTGGTCGCGTCGAGATGGGTGAAGGTCGTGAACGGTGCCGGGTCGGTGTAGTCGTCGGCGGGCACGTACACGGCCTGCAGTGACGTGATCGAGCGGCCGCGCGTCGAGGTGATCCGCTCTTGCAGCTGACCCATCTCGTCGGCCAACGTCGGCTGATAACCCACGGCGGACGGCATGCGGCCGAGCAAGGTCGACACCTCCGAACCGGCCTGCACGAAGCGGAAGATGTTGTCGACGAACAACAGCACGTCCTGGTTCTGCACGTCACGGAAGTACTCGGCCATCGTCAGCGCCGAAAGAGCGACACGCAGCCGGACTCCCGGCGGCTCGTCCATCTGGCCGAAGACCAACGCGGCCTTCTCGAACACGCCTGACTCTTCCATCTCCAGACGGAGGTCGGTTCCCTCACGAGTGCGCTCGCCGACACCGGCGAACACCGACACACCACCGTGCTGAGAAGCAACGCGGTTGATCATCTCCGTGATCAACACGGTCTTGCCGACTCCGGCGCCACCGAACAGACCGATCTTGCCACCGGCCAGGTACGGGGTGAGCAGGTCGATGACTTTGATGCCCGTCGGGAACATGCGCTTCGAGGGCTCGAGGGCGTCGAACAGCGGCGCGTCGCGGTGGATCTCCCAGCGCTCCATGTCGTTGAACTTGGCCGGGTCGTCGTCGAGGCAATCGCCCCAGACGTTCCACACGTGACCGAGCGTGCGGTCCCCGACCGGCACCTGGATCCCGTGACCGAGGTTGCGCACCGGGGTGCCGCGCGTCAGGCCGTCCGTCGGACGCAGGCACACGGCGCGGACACGGCTGTCGCCGAGCTGCTGGGCGACTTCGGCGAGGACGTTGATCTGCTTGCCATCGACTTCGACCGTGAACTCGAGTGCCGAGTTCAGCTTGGGAAGCGAACCACGAGGAAACTCGACGTCGACCACCGGGCCGGCGATGCCGACCACGCGGCCGTCCTTCAGCTCGCTTTCTGTCGGGCGATCTTGGGTCATGGTCATGAGGTGTGCTCTTTCATACGTGGATGACTCGGGGGCCGGACGCCGCCGCAGCGGGACCGTCGTCGATGCGCTCGAAATCGATGATCAGACCCTTTTGACCGCCGGCCAGCGCTTCCGCGCCACCGACGATCTCCATGATCTCGGTCGTGATCGAGTCCTGCCGGGCGCGGTTCATGATGCGGCTGAGGTTCTTGATCAGTTCCTCGGCGTTGTCGGTGGCGCTCTTCATCGCCCGCTGACGGAAGGCGTGCTCGCTCGCAGCAGCGTTGAGCAGTGCTGCGTAGATGCGGGCCTCGACGTAGCGCGGCAACAGCGAGTCGAGGATCGTTGTCGGATCCGGCTCGTACTCGAAGTCGGCGGGCGGGCCGTCCGCAGCCGGCGCATGTACGGGGGCGCCGCTGCCGACGATGGTCTCGCGGTCGAGGGGAACGAGCGGTCGTTGGACGACCTCTTGCGAGCCGGCGGAGATGAACCGGGTGTAGACCAGCTCGACGCGGTCGACTGCCCCGCTGGTGAACAGCTCCATCACGTGCTCGGCGATCGCCTTGGCGTTCGCGTAGCCGGGCGTGTCGCTGAAGCCAGAGAACGTGGTCTCGATCTGGTAGCCGCGGAACCGGAAGTAGCTCTCGGCCTTTCGCCCGACGGCGATCACGGCGTAGTCGCGGCCCTGAAGGACCTCGGCTTTGATCTCGCCCTCTGCCGCACGCTGCACACCGGCGTTGTAGCCGCCGCACAGGCCGCGGTCGGCGGTGATGACCACATAGGCAACCTTGTTGACGGTGTCGCGCCCGGCCAGCAACGGCGAGAGCGTCGACCCTCCATGCGCGGCGAGGTCGCGCACCACATGCGTGATCTGATCGCTGTACGGCACGGCGGCGGCGACGCGCTGTTGCGCCTTGACGATCCGCGAGGCGGCGATCAGCTCCATGGCGCGCGTGATCTTCTTCGTCGCCTGGACGCTGCGAATGCGCCCGCGGAGGATTCGCTCCTGCCCTCCCGCCATTACGTCACGGGCTCCTCGTCCGCTGCGCTTCCTCGTCGCGCCTTGTGCGCCTCGTCGCTGGCGCTTCCCTCGGCGCGCCTGCGACCGACTGCGCGATCACGGTCGCCATGGAATCCGATTCTCATCATTCAGTCGCCAGTGTTTTGGGGCTCTCGGCGTCGCCGAGCGGGCCGGCGGTGGTCAGGGTCGGGTCGGCACGTCGCTCGGCAGCCGTCGCGGCAACGAAGCGCTCCTTGAACTCGGCGATGTGGTCGCCGAGATCGCCAGGCACATCGCTCTTCGGGTCGCTGCGCATCGCCGACAACAAGCCGCCGTGGGTGGAGCGCATGTGGTCCAGCAGCTCGCTCTCGAAGCGGCGCACGTCGTCGACGGGCAAGCTGTCGAGATAGCCCTTGGTCCCGGCGAACACGACGACGACTTGCTCCTCGACGGGCATCGGGCTGTTCAGCGGCTGCTTCAGCAGCTCGACCAACCGATAGCCGCGCTCGAGCTGTGCCTTGGAGATGGCGTCGAGCTCGGAGCCGAACGTGGCGAACGCTTCGAGCTCGCGGAACTGGGCCAGGTCGAGCTTCAGCGTTCCGGCGACGCTCTTCATCGACTTGATCTGCGCTGCGCCACCGACACGCGAGACCGAGATGCCGACGTCGACGGCGGGACGCACGCCCGACTTGAACAGGTTGTCGACGAGGTACACCTGGCCGTCGGTGATCGAGATCACGTTGGTCGGGATGTACGCCGACACGTCACCGGCCTTGGTCTCGATGATCGGCAAGGCTGTGAGCGAGCCTGCGCCCCGTTCGTCGCTGAGCTTCGCCGCGCGCTCGAGCAGCCGGCTGTGCAGGTAGAACACGTCGCCTGGGTAGGCCTCACGGCCCGGAGGCCGGCGCAGCAACAGCGAGATCTGGCGGTAGGCCTCGGCTTGTTTGGAGAGGTCGTCGTAGACGATCAGTGCGTGCTCGCCGTTCTCCATCCAGTGCTGACCCATGGCGCAGCCGGCGTAGGGAGCGAGGTACTTGAACGGGGCCGGGTCGCTGGCGGGTGCGGCGACCACGACGGTGTACTCGAGGGCGCCGTGCTGACGGAGCGTCTCAACGGTCTGGGCGACCGTCGACCCCTTCTGTCCGATGGCCACATAGATGCACTTCACGCCGAGGCCGCGCTGGTTGATGATCGAGTCGATGGCGACTGTGGTCTTGCCGGTCTTGCGGTCGCCGATGATCAGCTCGCGCTGGCCGCGGCCGATCGGCGTCATCGAGTCGATGGCCTTGATGCCGGTCTGCATCGGCTCGTGCACGGGCTTGCGGCCCATGATGCCGGGGGCTTGGATCTCTACACGGCGCTGGATGCCACCGACGATGTCGCCGCGGCCGTCGATCGGCTCGCCGAGGGCGTTGACGACTCGCCCGAGCATGGCGTCGCCGACGGGCACGCTGAGGATGCGACCGGTGGCCTTCACGGTCTGGCCCTCCTCGACACCGTCGACCTCACCGAGCACGACGGCGCCGATCGATTCCTCGTCGAGGTTCAGGGCGAGGCCGATCGTGCCGTCCTCGAACTCGAGCAACTCGTTGACGGCGCAGTCGGGCAGCCCACTGACCCGGGCGATGCCGTCGCCGACTTCGATGATGCGGCCAACGGTGCGCGCCTCGAGTGACGGCTCGAAGCCGTCGAGGTTCTTCTTGAGTGCTGCAGCGATGTCGCTGGCGCTGAGGGTGAGTTCTGCCATGGGTTTGTCTCTCCGTGGTCCGTGCCTAGAGGCGGGACTTCAACTGCTCGATGCGGGTGCGGACGGTGCCGTCGATGACGGTGTCGCCGACGGTGGCCACGACCCCACCCAACACGGACGGGTCGACGACCACCTTGAGGTTGACCTGCTTGCCGGTTGCGTTCGCCAACGCAGCGGCGAGGCGGGTCTGCTGGTCTTCGGTCAACGAGACGGCCGTGCGCACCTCGGCGACCTCCAGGTTCTTGGCGCTCGAGGCGCGAGCCACGAGCCTGTCGACGATCGCCGGCAGCTCGCGTGCCCGACCCGAGCCGACGACCATCGAGATCAGCTGCGTCGTGGTGCTGGTGACCTTGCCGCCGAGGAGATCCTCGACGATCGCCTGACGCTTGGCGGCGGGGATCTGCTCGTCGCTCAACGCGTTGCGCAGCTCGTCGCTGTTCTCGTAGAGGCGGGCGAAGCGGAACAGCTCGTCCTCGACCTCGTCGATCGTGCCTTCGGCGCGGGCGATCTCGAACAAGCCACGTGCGTAGCCTTCGATGCGCGACTCGTTCATGACAGCGCTCCTGCTCCGACCTTGCTGATGAAGCTCTCGATCAGTTCCTGATGCGTCGCCGAATCGAGCGAGCCGGTGACCACATGGTCGACGGCTGCCGCAGACAAGCGGGCGATCTCGGCGCGCAGCTCGTCGCCCGACCGCGAGGTCGCCGCGGCGATCTCGGCCTGGGCGCGGGCATCGAGCTCCACCAACTCGTCGGCGAGTCGCTGGCGGCCGTCGGCGAGCAACGCCGTCGCTTGCGCGTCAGCCTCGGCCAGCAGACGGGCCCGCTCGGCGGCGATGTCGCCCTTGGCGCGGCGGATCTGCGCCGCTTCGGCATCGGCGTCGGTGCGCGCCGCCTCACCGGCGTCGAGCTCACCTTGGATCTTTGCTGTGCGCGCGGCCATGCCCTTCCTCACCACGGGGCCGGCGAACTTCCACAGCAGGAAGAACACGATGATCGAGGCCGGGATGCCGAACAGCATCTCGTAACCCTCTGGCCAGAACTTCGATGGCGTCTGCGTCTCGTCGTGACCCGCCGCTGTGGCAAGCACCGCAAGGAGGCTCATGCTCGGCCTCCCGACATCAGCGTGGAGACGATGCCGGCAACTTGCTGCGCATCCGGTCGCCGGCCGGTCGCCAGCTCGGCGGCACGTGCGCTGACGTCGGCAACGGCCTCCTGGATGTGCTGCTCGGCCGCCGATCGAGCGGCGTCGGCTTGTGCCATCGCCTCAGAGCGCAGGGCCGCGTTGCGGCGGTTGGCGTCGGTGAGCGCCGCGCTGCGCTCGTTCTCCAACGTCTCCCGGGCGGTGTCGACGCGCTGGCGCGCCTCGGCCTTGACCGCAGCCAACTCGGCCTCGTACTCGGCGACTTCGGCCTTGGCCGCGGCACGAGTGGCATCCGCCGTCTCGTGGTCGCCGCGGATCTTGCCGTAGCGGGCATCCATCCCCTTCTTCAGCTTGGGGAAGATGAGCAAGCGCATCAGCACGACCAACACGAGGAACGAGCCGGCTCCCCACGCCAGCTCTTTGAGCTCTGGCGCGATGGGGCTTGGACCTTTGTCCTCGGCAGCAGTCTCTTCTCCCGCGGTGGTCTGCGGGATGTTGAGCGCCACGACGTGGCCCGCAGCCGTCGAGGTGACGGTGACGGTGAACACGAGTGCTCCTCAGAGACCGAGAAGGATGAAGACGACGAAGCCGATGAGGGCCAGCGCCTCGGTGAAGGCGATGCCGAGGAACATCGTCGTGCGGACCATGCCGGCAGCTTCTGGCTGGCGCGCCATGGCTTCGATGGCCTTACCGACGACGTAGCCGATGCCGACGCCGGGGCCGATGGCGGCGAGGCCGTAAGCGAAGCCGGCGCCGATCGCGGCGTTGGCTGCTTTGGCTTCGTCGGGCGTCTGCACCGGATCGGTAGCAGCGATGAGGCGAGCGATTGCTTCCATGTTGGTTTCGATTTCTCCTGGTGAGGTTGTGGTGGGAGAGCTTGGTGTCGTGCTCAGTGCACGGGATGCTGGGCGGCGTCGATGTAGACGGCCGTGAGGATGGTGAAGATGTAGGCCTGCAGGATGCCGACCAGCACCTCGAACGCCGTGAGGAACACGAGCATGAAGAACGGCAGGATGCTCATCGGTCGCAGCATGAGTTGCTTGGTCTCGGCGAACAGCATCGCGTTGGTCAAGAACGCGAACGTGATCAGCAGCATGTGCCCGGCGAGCATGTTGGCGAAGAGTCGGACTGCCAAGGAGAAGGGTCGCAGGATGATGTTGGACAGCAGTTCGATCACACCAACCAGCGGGCGCATCGCTGCCGGCACACCATGCGGCCAGGCCATGCCGGTGATGTACTTGATGCCGTTGTGCTTGAAGCCGACGACGTTGTAGATCACCCAGACGATCAGGGCGAGGAACAGCGGGATCGCCATGCGCGCCGATGCCGGCATCTGGAACACGGGGATGATCCCGGGCACGTTGCACAGGTAGACGAATGTGAAGATCGACAGCAGGAACGGCGTCCACGCCAAGCCGTCCTTGCCCATCGTCTGCATGACGATGTCGTTCTCGATGAACGTCACCGTGCTCTCGGCGAAGTTGCGCACACCGGTCGGCGCCTTCAGCGGATCCTTGTTGGCGGCGAGGAGGAAGACGACGATGCTGATGACCGCGGCGAGCACGGCGATCAGTCCCACCTTGTTGAAGTTCGAGAAGATGTCGCGCCAACGGATCAACTCGTTGATCGGCGGGAACTTCAATGCGAGCATGCGGTGTTCTCCCTAACTGCTTGCTGGCTTGCTGACGGTCGAAGGCTGCGGTGAGGTTGTCGGCTTGAGGCCGGGATAGGCGAGCGACATCGCCACGTACTTGAGCTCCCACACCAGGAGACCCAGGTGAGTGAAGATGATGGTCGCGCCGAGGGCAGGCAGCGAAATCCAACCTGCGTCCTTGACGACGTACACGGCGAGGAAGATCAGCCCGAGGCGCACGAGGTAGCCGAACATCACCGCCGCCATCATCACCCGCAGGCTGATCTTCGCCGTGAAGGCGACGATGCCCGCGGCGAGGGCGAAGTTGACGAGCACGATCGCGATCGCGTACGCACTGGAGGCGGCGCCATCGGCCCCCCAGATCAGCGCGCAGATGCCGACCAGGACCGGGGCGACCATCACCCCGCGCTTGACCATGTCGTTCGACACCGAGACCTCTGGCGACGGGCCGGGCAAAGGCGCGGCCATCGAGAATGCGATGTCGTTCATGGGCGGTCTCCGTGCACAGCCGAGGCGCGTTGCGCCTCCAGCACCTTCATCCGCGCATCGTAGTCATACCAAAATCGGATGAATTCACCGATGATCGCCAGCGCCGACATGACGATCATGAAGACCGGCTTCGTGTCGAGCCACCGATCGAGCCCGTAGCCGATGCCGAGAAACGCCAAGGTGACGAGGGCGAAGTCGACACCTTTGCCGATCTTGCCGTCGGTTGCGCTGCTCGTCGTCGGTGGCCGCTTCACGTCGTGGTGTCCTCGAGCCTGGTCAGGCGGGGGTATCGCGTGCTCGGCGCCCGGGTGCGACGAGCTTGTGAACGCGTACACAATCTATCCGGGCGAGGTCTCCGACTCCAAACCGACATCGGGAATCTCCGCCGGCGCGGCGCGATTGCGGCGGATCTGCGGATGGAACATCGTGTACAGCACCAAGCCGAGCATCGCCGCGCCGATCGGCACGTACGACACGAAGCTCTGCGTCAGCACCGGATAGAGCACGAGCGCGGACAGCAGCGCCGTCCATGCCCAGAGGATGATCACGCTGCGCCGCTGGCCGTGCCCCATCTCCATCAGCCGGTGGTGCAGATGGCGCTTGTCCGCCGTCGCCACACCTTGCCGGCTCGTCGCCCGGCGGATGATGGCGAACATCGTGTCGACGATCGGCACGCCGAGGATGAACAGCGGGATGAACAGCGGAGCGAGGAAGAAGTACGTCTGCCCGGCGTAGCCGCGCAGGTTCGGGTCGGCGCGCCCGCCGACGACGCTCGTGCTCACCGCGAGCAGCAACCCGAGCAACAGTGCACCGCCGTCGCCCATGAAGATGCGCGCCGGGTTGAAGTTGTGCGGCAGGAAGCCGACGCAGATGCCGACCGTGATGATCGCCACCAGCGGACCGATGCTCGGTGACGGCAGCAGGCGAACGGTCGGATCGGCGAGGCGCAGGCTGTAGATGAAGAACGCTGCCGCGCCGATCGCCACGATCCCCGCCGCCAGCCCGTCCAGTCCGTCGATCAAGTTGATCGCCTGGCTCATCCCGAGCAGCCACACGACTGTGACCAGCAGCACCCAGTCGTCGCTGACGGTGAAGACGTCGACGAACGGGACGCGGAAGTAGAACATCGTCACGCCGTAATACGTGAGCACTCCGGCGGCGGCGATCGTGCCGACGACCTTTGCCGGGGCCGACATGTCGCGGATGTCGTCGATCAGGCCGACCCCGAACATCACCAGTGCGGCCAGCAGCAGGCCACGCGGCTCATCGGAGTTGCGGGCGAAGATGGTGTCGAATCGATCGTTCAGTCGCGCCGCGGCGAGCGCGGCGACGAGCCCGACGAACATCGCGATCCCACCGACATCCGGCGTGGCCACCTTGTGGATCTTGCGCTCGCCCGGCTCGGCGACCCAGCCGACACGGCGCGCCACGTGAGCGACCACGGGGGTGCACACGAACGTGGCAACGGCTGCCACGAGGCCGATCAACAGATAGGAGGTCGTCGACGGCATGAGCGTTGCCGACTCTACCGATCAGCCGTACGCGGGGAACTTCGAGCAGAGCGCGGCAACCTCGGAACGGACCGAAGCCAGGGCGGTGTCGTCGGCGCGGTGGCGCAGGACGCGGGCGATCAACCCGGCGATCACCGCCATCTCCGGTTCCTTCATCCCCTGGGTCGTGACCGATGGCGTGCCGATGCGCAAACCACTCGTGACGAACGGGCTGCGCGGGTCGTCCGGGATCGTGTTCTTGTTGACGGTGATGCCGGCCACGTCGAGCACCGCCTGTGCTTCCTTGCCACTGAGATCGACGTCGAACGTGCGCAGGTCGACGACCATCAGGTGGTTGTCGGTTCCACCGCTGACCAGCCGGAAACCCTCGCTGGCGAGAGCCGCGGCGAGCGCGCTGGCATTGGTGACGATCTGCCGGGCGTACTCGGTGAAGCTCGGCTGCAACGCTTCGAAGAAGGCCACGGCCTTGCCGGCGATCGCGTTCTCCAGCGGTCCGCCCTGCCAGCCCGGGAACACTGCCCGATCGATGGCTGTCGCGTGCTGCGCCTTGGAGAGGATGCAGCCACCGCGCGGACCGCGCAACGTCTTGTGCGTGGTGAACGTGACGACATCGGCATGCGGCACCGGATTTGGATGGGCGCCACCGGCAATGAGCCCAGCCAGATGGGCAGCGTCGAACAGGAAGAGCGCGCCGACCTCGTCGGCGATGGATTTGAACGGCTCGGGATCGAGCCGGCGTGGGTAGCTGGTCGTGCCGGCCACGATCATCTTCGGCCGGTGCTCAAGCGCCAGGTCGCGGACGTGGTCCATGTCGATCCGCTCGTCGCCGGGCGTCACCTTGTAGGGCACGAAGTGGTAGAGCATGCCGCTGACGTTGACGGGCGAGCCGTGGGTGAGATGGCCACCGTGGTCGAGGCTCAAGCCGAGCACGGTGTCACCGACGTCGAGCAAGGCCTGGTACGCACACATGTTGGCGTTGGCGCCGCTGTGCGGCTGCACGTTGGCATGGTCGGCACCGAACAGTCGCTTGACCCGATCGATGGCCAGCGCCTCGACGCTGTCGATGATCGCGTTGCCGCCGTAGTAGCGCTTGCCCGGATACCCCTCGGCGTACTTGTTGGTGAGCACCGAGCCGACGGCGCGCATGACCGCGGGAGACGTGAAGTTTTCGCTGGCGATCAACTGCAGGCCAGTGATCTGCCTTTCCATCTCGGCGTCGATGAACCCGAACAGCTCGGTGTCGGGATTGCTGTCGGACGGGAACGGCATCGTTCAGTGCTCCATTCGTGATTCTTCGGCTTCGATCGTCATCACTTGCTCGACCCGGCGGGCGTGCCTGCCGCCTTCGAAGTCCGTGGCGAGGAATGTCGCCAAGATCTCTTCGGCGAGGCCGACACCCACGATCCTCGCGCCGACGCTGAGGACGTTGGCGTCGTTGTGGGCGCGTGCCATGCGCGCCGTGTACAGGTCGTTGCACAGCGCGGCGCGAACGCCGTGCACCTTGTTGGCGGCCATCTGCTCACCCTGTCCGCTGCCGCCGAGCACGATGCCCAGCGCCGCGCCGCCATCGCGCACTGCCCGGCCGACGGCTGCGCAGAACTGCGGGTAGTCGCAGGTCTCGGTGCTGTTCGTGCCGACGTCGAGCACCTCGTGCCCGCCAGCGGTCAGCACCTCGACGAGATGCTGCTTGAGCTCGAACCCGGCGTGGTCGGACCCGATGGCGATTCGCGGCATCCGTCGAG
>DATBKA010000508.1:0-10342 GCA_036556105.1 Ilumatobacteraceae bacterium
GATGTCGATCAGCTTCGGGTTCGTCTCGTGTTGCACCGGGAGGCCGTGGTCTTGCAACTCGACGAACAAGTGATCCTTCCCGAAGATCTCCTGCAAGCGGCCGGCCTTCTCCAGCGCTGCCGCCTCGTCGCCTTGCACGAGCGCCTGCAGCACATGACCACCGAGGCAGCCGGTGGTGGCGATGAGGCCCTCGTGGTATTGGGCCAGCAGATCCCAGTCGAGTCGGGGCTTGTAGTAGTAGCCCTCCATGAACGCCAAGCTGGCCAGCTGGATGAGGTTGCGATAACCCTGGTCGTTCTCGGCGAGCAGGGTGAGGTGGTAATAGAGCTTCTTGCCACCTTCGGTGTCGCCACCCGAGTCGTCGACGCGACCGCGGCGGGCGGGCCGTTCGCTGCGATGCTCGAACGCCATGTAGGCCTCGGTGCCGATCACCGGCTTCACACCTTGGGCGCGGCACTCCTTGAAGAACTCGAGGACGCCGTACATGTTGCCGTGGTCGGTGATTCCGAGCGCCGGCTGACCGTCGGCAACCGCCTTGGCAACCAGGTCGTCGAGGCGCGCCGCGCCGTCCAGCATCGAGAACTCGGTGTGGACGTGGAGGTGGGTGAACGACTCCCCCACTGCAGCAATTACCTCCTGCCGACCGGCACCCACGACGGGGCCCGCGGCGACTTACACGGATGTGATTCGCGCGACCCTAGCCGATCGCGGCCGGGGCATCGAGCGGGGCGCGAGCCGGCGATCAGAGGTAGGTGCCGGGCCGGTCGCCGACGTCGATCGGGGCGTTGTGGGGTATCCCGCCCGGTGGCATCGCCCCCGGTGGGAGCTGGCGCATCTGCTCGAGCTGCTGGCGTGCGGCGATCTGCTGGGCGAACAACGTGGCCTGGATCCCGTGGAACAGGCCCTCCAGCCACCCGACCAGCTGCGCCTTGGCGACCCGGAGCTCGCCGTCGGACGGCACCTCGCCTTCTTTGAACGGCAGCGCCAGGTGCCGCAACTCTTCTTGGAGGTCGGGCGACAGCGCCTCCGACAACTCGACGATCGATCGTTCGTAGATCTCGGCGACCCGCTCGCGGCTGGCCTCGTCGAGCGGACTGCTGCGCACCTCTTCGAGCAACTGCTTGACCATCGACCCGATGCGCATCACCTTCGCCGGAGCAGTCACGGTCTCGGTCTGATCGGTGGGCGCGGTCCCGGGCACGTCGGCCTCGGCGCCATGCTCCTCCGCTCGATCGGTTGCTCCATCGCTGGACATCACATACTCCTCGGTCATGGCTGATCAGCCGGCGCTGGCCAGCAACGGCACGAGCATCTCAGCAGATGTGAGTGAGCCGTGTCGACACATCAGCGGGAACGGCCCGGTGTCTGCCGGGTCGACGAAACTGATCGCGGTCTTCGTGATCAGCGCCACGTCTCCGAAGCGCGCCGCGATCGGTGGACTGACGACCGAGCCGAACCAGCCGGCATCGATCAGCTCCTGGCGTGTCATCACCCACGCGTCGTCGCCGTGAGCGTCGAGGGCGACATCGCGCAGCCTGTCGGTCATGCCGGGTCGAGCATGCATCCACCGGAAGCGACCCTCCCCGGACATGTAGCGCGTCAACTCGAGCACCTCGGCGGCCGGCACGCGGAGGTTCTCCCCCACCGCGACCTGTCCGTGATCGGCAGTGATCAGCAACGCCGATCCGGCGGTGAGCTGCTCGCGGACGAGCCCGACCAGCTGGTCGGCGAAGCGCAGCTCGGCGTCGTAGTACTCGCCGAAACCGCGCTCGTGGGCGATCTTGTCGATCCCGTCGTAGTAGGCGTAGATCAACGGCTCACCGGCGCCGAGGAGCTCGCCGACGATGACGGGAAGGCTCGAAGCCGCCCGCCAACCGTAGAAGCGCCCGCCGCGGAGGTGGGCTTCGGTGAAGCCACTGTGCTCGAAGTCGGCCTTGGTGACGATCGGGATCGACTGGCCGAGGAACGGAGCGAACGGCTGCAGCCGCTCCGGCTCGTACTTGCGGCGTGCATCGCCCCCGTTGGTACCCCACCGCAGCACGTTCAAGACCTCGCCGCCGACGTCGATGCGGTAACCGACCAGGCCGTGCTCGCCCGGCGTGAGGCCGGTCGTGATCGAGGTGAGCGCGGTCGACGTCGTCGACGGCGCGACCGTGGTGACGGCTCCTCCGGCGAACGAGCAGAGGTTGGGCATCAACTCCGGCCGCTCTTGCAACTGTTCCCAGCCGAGCCCGTCGAGCACCAGGATCACGACCTGATCGGCGTCGCGCACCGGCTCCGGCATCCACTGCCTGCCGGAGCGTTGCGGAGCCACGAGAGCGGGCACGATCGCACGCACGTTGCTCGAATAGTCGGGGAAGATTGGCTGGTCGTTCACGGGAATCGTCGATCCGGCGCTCCACAGTAGGGCGTGCCGGCCTGAATCGCGCCCCTGGTCCGGCAGAACGCCGTACGATGGCGGTGTGCGTGTATCCAGCAAGGGTGACTATGCCTGTCGGGCACTCCTGTCACTGGCGCTGCACATGGACGAGACCGGCCCGACGTCGGTTCGCGACATCGCCGAGCGCACGGCGATCCCGCAGCCCTATCTCGAGCAGATCCTGCTGGCACTGAAAGGCGCCGGCCTCGTCAAGTCGAAGCGCGGAGTGGGCGGCGGATACGTGCTGTCCCGCCATCCCGCCGACATCCGCATCGGCGACATCCTGTCAGCGGTCGATGGGCCGATCAGCCTCGGCGACTTCGGCGAACCGCACCAGGACGGTGCCTGCGACCACGAAGGGCAGTGCGTGCTGCTGGCCATCTGGAAGTCGGCGGGTGAGCAGATGCGCAGGTTGCTGGAAGGCTTCACGTTGCAAGCGGTCGCCGACGCGGCCCGCGGCCTCGGCCCGTGGCCGGAGGCCCGCCTCGAGGACGGCCTCGCTACGTTGTGAACTGAACCTCGACGGCCGCCAGGTCGTCGGGCAACGGCGATCGGAACGCCAGTTGCTCGTTGGTGACCGGGTGGGCGAACGCCAACTCGGCTGCGTGCAGGTAGGGCCGCGTGCACGCGATCTGGGCGCGCGCCGAGCCGTAGGCGAGGTCGCCGATCACCGGGTGTCCGATCGCCGCGAGGTGAACGCGGATCTGATGCGTACGACCCGACTCGAGGCGGCATTCCAGCACGCTGGCCTCGGCAGGCATCGTGTACGTGGAGAGCACCTGATACCGCGTGCGCGCCGACTTCCCGTCGACGACCACGGCCATCCGCATCGGATCGCGATGATCACGACCGATCGGTGCATCGATCACGCCGGCCGGGTTGGCCACGGCTCCCCACACCATCGTGCGGTAGACGCGCGCCACGTCGCGCTGTGACAGGGCGTAGACGAGCGAGTGGTAGGCCTGCACCGAGCGAGCCACCACCATCAGCCCCGAGGTGCCGATGTCGAGACGATGAACGATGCCGGGCCGGTGCGGGTCGCCGACGCCGGCGAGCTCGGGATACCTGGCCAGCAGACCGTTGACGAGCGTACCGTCGAGGTTTCCGGCTCCCGGATGGACGACGAGACCGCCAGGCTTGTCGACGACGATCACATGCTCGTCGTCGTAGATCACACCGAACGTGATGCTGGCGTCCGCCTGTGGCAGCTGGGTGATCGGCAGCTTCGTCTCGTCGACGTCGATGTGCTGGCCGATCTGCAGGCGCTGCTTGCCCGATGTGACCAGCCGGCCGTCGACGAGCACCCCGCCGTTGGCGACGAGCGCGGCGGCGTCGGCGCGACTGGCGTCGGTGACGAGAGCGACGATGCGGTCGAGCCGCTCGCCGCCCAGCGCCGGCGGGATCTCCTCGTGGATCACCCCGCTTGCACCTTGCGTCGGGTGAGCAGCACCCAGAGGAGGAACAACCCACCGCCGATGTCGATCGCCATGTCGGCGACGTTGAAGATCGGGAACCACTGGAAGTCGATGAAGTCGATGACCGAACCGCGCAGGAACCGGCCGCCGCGGAACAGCCGATCGAGCAGGTTGCCGATTGCACCACCGGCGATCAGACCGGCCGCGATCGCACTCAACCGACCTGTCAGCTTGCGGCTCGACCACGCCAGCCACAGCACGATCAACAACGCCACGACTCCGATGACGGGGCCGACCCCTTGTCCCTTGGAGAACGCCATGCCGCTGTTGCGCGTCAGGTTCCACTGCAGCGTCCAGATCACGTGCCGAGGTGGTCGGCCGGACAACGTTGACACCGCCCACCGCTTGGTGAGCTGATCAACGATGATGATCAGCGGGACGACGACTGCAGTCAGCGTTGGGATGCGATACGGCGGCGCCGCTGTCGGCTGCGGGGCGGAGGCGGTGCCACTGTCGGCCAGCACATCCGCTTCCGCATCGTCGGTCATCGACGGCCGATCCCGCCGACCTTCTCCTCGACCAGCATCGTTGCCCACGGGATGGCCTGCAGCCGCTCGCGTGGGATGGGCCGGCCGGACTCGACCGAGTAGCCGTAGCGACCGGCGGCCAGGCGTTCGAGTGCTGACTCGATGTCGGCGATCGTTTGGCGAGCTTGCGCGGACAGGGTGAGGTCGCGTTCTCGCTCGACGACCATCGTGTCGCCTTCACCGCCCTCGTCGTCGAACTGCACGTCGCCCATCTCCTGCTCCTCGATCAACGAGTTGGCTTCGTCTTCGAGGCGGACCGCCTGGCCGAGCAACGCCGCCTTCTCCTCGAGCAACAGCGTGCGCTGAGCGGTGAGGAACTTGACATCGAAGTCCTTGGTGTACGCGACACCGTCCTTGGTGACGCCCTTGACCGCCGGGAGCTCGATGACGGGCGCGACCGATGCTGCCTTCTTGGCTGGCGCGGGTGCCGCCTTCTTCGTCGGGGCAGGAGCTGCTGCCTTCTTGGCCGGCGCGGCGGCGGCCTTCTTCGTCGCAGGAGGAGCGGCCTTCTTCGCCGGCGTCTTGACGGCAGCCTTCTTGGCGGGAGTCTTCTTGGCCGGGGCCGGGGCCGCCTTCTTGGCGGCACCCTTCTTGGCGGCAACCTTCTTGGCCGGAGCGGGTGCCGGCTTCTTGGCGACAGCTTTCTTCGCGGTGGGCGCGCCCTTCTTCGCCGCCGGCTTGGGAGCGGCCTTCTTCGTCGACGCAGCCGGCTTCTTCGCCGCGCTCTGCTTGGCCACGGGCTTCTTCGCCGCGGCCTTCTTCGCAGGCGCCTTCTTCGCAGTTGCCATCTGTCGGAACCTCCGTCGACCCAGGTGAGCCTGCGATGCTACCGCTGTCGAGCCGGACACCGGCGAATGGCCCGCCGCGGCGGAAGTCAGACGGCCGGCGCTGCGGCCACCTTGGTGATGCCGATCGAGATCGGTTGGCCGTCGAGATCGGCGTTCGGCTCGCCGTCGGCGAACGTCAACGAGACGGCAAGCGTCGGTTCGGTGATCAACGCCGCGAACGGCTCGACCTGACGGCGCACGTCGTCGGCCACGCCGAGGCGCAGCTCGATGCGATCGCTGATGTGCAGGCCTTCGTCGCGGCGGCGTTGCTGCACGAGCCTGACCAGATCGCGAGCTACGCCCTCGGCCATGAGTTCGGCGGTGAGGTCCGTGTCGAGCACGACCACGCCGGAGTTGGCCGGCAACGTCGCCCCGCGGTCTGGATCGGCGGCGACGAGGCGCAACGTGTACTCACCGTCACCGAGCTCGAAGCCACCGGCCGAAACGACACCGGTCGACTCGTCCTGTGTCCACTCACCCTTCTTCACCGCAGCGATCACCTTCTGCACGTCCTTGCCGAGACGCGGCCCCAACGCACTCGGCACGACGGTGAGTTGGAACTCGCCGACCGCGTCGAGGTCGGTCGACAGCTCCACGTCCTTGACGTTGATCTCGTCGGCGATGATGTCGCGGAACGGCTCCAGCGTCGCCGCGTCGGCGGCGGCAATGGTCAGCTTCGCCAGCGGCTGGCGAACGCGCCGGCCGGCCGCCTTGCGAACCGCAGACGATGCACTGCACACATCGCGGACGCGGTCCATCGCCGTCACGAGCGATGCCGATTCGGCGAAGTCGCCGGCGTCGGGCCAGTCGGTCAAGTGCACGCTGCTGTCTCCGCCGACGAGTCCGCGATACACGGCCTCTGTCGTCAACGGCAGGAGCGGCGCGGCGACCTGGCAGAACGTCGTCAGCACGGTCCACAGCACGTCGAGGGCGTCCGGCGTTCCCTCCCAGAACCGCTCCCGCGATCGGCGCACGTACCAGTTCGTCAACGCGTCGAGGAAGCTGCGCACAGCACCGCACGCCGCGAACAGGTCGTAGGCGTCCATTGCCGTCGTGACGTCGGCGATCAGGGAGTGGACCTTGCCGAGGATGTATTGATCCAGCGGGTCGTCGGAGACGACCTTGCGCTTGGCGGTGTAGCCACTCGCGTTGGCGTACATCGTGAAGAACGAATACGTGTTCCACATCGGCAGCACGATGTGCCGAACGCTCTCACGGATTCCACCTTCGGTGACCAGCAGGTCGCCGCCGCGCAGCACCGGCGACGACAGCAGGTACCAGCGCATCGCGTCGGCACCTTGGGTGTCGAACTCCATCATCGGGTCGGGATAGTTGCCGAGGCTCTTCGACATCTTCTGCCCGTCGTCGCCCAGCACGTTGCCGTGGCTGACGCAGTTGCGGAAGGCGGGGCGGTCGAACAAGGCGGTCGCCAACACGTGCAACGTGTAGAACCAGCCTCGGGTCTGCGCCATGTACTCGACGATGAAGTCACCCGGATAGTGGTTCTCGAACCAGTCGGCGTTCTCGAACGGGTAGTGCACCTGGGCGAACGGCATCGACCCGGACTCGAACCAGCAGTCGAGCACCTCGGTGACGCGGCGCATCGTCGACTTGCCCGTCGGATCATCCGGGTTGGGTCGCACGAGCACGTCGACGTACGGCCGATGCAGATCGTCGATGCGCACACCGAAGTCGCGCTCGAGGTCGGCGATCGACCCGTACACGTCGATGCGCGGGTAGTTGGGATCGTCGCTCTTCCACACCGGGATCGGTGAGCCCCAGAACCGGTTGCGGCTGATGCTCCAGTCGCGAGCGTTGGCCAGCCACTTCCCGAAGCTGCCGTCCTTGACGTGCTCGGGCACCCACCGGATCTGCTGGTTGAGCTCGCCCATGCGATCGCGGAACGAGGAGACCCTGACGAACCAACTGCTGATCGCCCGGTACACGAGCGGCTCGTCGCAACGCCAGCAATGTGGATAGGAATGCTGATACGAGTCGTGGCGGACGACGAGGCCACGCGACTTGAGGTCCTTGATCACCTCGGCGTTGGCGTCGAAGACGTGCATGCCCTTCCACGGCGGGACCTCAGCCGTGAACCGGCCGTGCTCGTCCATCGGGCAGATCGTCGGGATGCCGACGGCGTTGCAGGCATTCTGGTCGTCCTCACCGAACCCGGGAGCCATGTGAACCACGCCGGTGCCGTCCTCGGTCGAGACGAAGTCGCCGGCGAGGACTTGGAAGGCGTTCGGGGTGTCGGCGAAGAACGAGAACAGTGGCGTGTAGTGGCGACCGACCAGCGCCCTGCCCTTCATGGTGCCGACGCGCGTCGCGTTGGCCAGCTCGCGCTCGTAGGCACCGAGCCGCGACTCGGCGAGGATGTATCGAACGCCGTCCTCCTCCATCACGGCGTAGTCGATGTCTTCGCCGACGGCCAGGGCCAGGTTGCTGGGCAACGTCCACGGCGTCGTGGTCCAGGCGAGCATCCGCTCCCCGGTGTCGAGCTCGAACTGGACGGTCAACGCCGGATCCTGGCGGTCCTTGTAGACGTCGTCCATGCGCGTCTCGGTGTTGCTGAGCGGCGTTTCGCACCGCCAGCAATAGGCGAGGACCCGGAACCCCTCGTAGATCAGGCCCTTGTCCCACAGCGTCCGGAACGCCCACATCACGCTCTCCATGTAGGGGCGGTCGAGCGTCTTGTAGTCGTTGTCGAAGTCGACCCACCGCGCTTGGCGGGTGACGTATCGGCGCCATTCGCCGGTGAAGCGCAGCACGCTGGTGCGGCAGGCGTCGTTGAACTTGTCGATTCCGAAGCGAGTGATCGCCGGATGACCGCTGATGCCGAGCTCCTTTTCGACCACCACCTCCGCCGGCAGGCCGTGACAGTCCCAGCCGAACCGGCGCTCGACCCGCTTGCCGCGCATCGTTTGGTAGCGCGGTACGGCGTCCTTGACGAAGCCGGTCAACAAATGGCCGTAATGCGGCAGTCCGTTGGCGAACGGCGGGCCGTCGTAGAACACGAACTCATCGGCGTCGGCGCGGCGGCGGATCGACTCGGCGAAGGTCTTGTGCTCCTCCCACCAGGCGAGCACATCGGCCTCGATCGCCGGGAACGAAGGTTGGGGGTCAACGTCGGGGTACATCTGCGCAGCTCCTGCATTGTTCTCTGCACAGGGACGAGTTGTCAGCTCGCGATCCCACCCTGTTTGTTGCCGCCCGCAGACGGCAACCCCTCGGTTGCGCCAGCTGTATCGGGCTGGACCCGTTCGGTTCTAATGAGCCGGGTGGCTGTTCTTCCGAAGGCTCGGAGGTGATCGCCTCGTCAACGCCGTTTCCCGATCCTACCGGGTCATTGCAGCTCGTCGCCGAGGATTAGCGGATCACCCGACGCCGACCATCGCGGCGTCGTGGC
Organism: Ilumatobacteraceae bacterium; assembly: GCA_036556105.1. Lineage (GTDB taxonomy): Bacteria > Actinomycetota > Acidimicrobiia > Acidimicrobiales > Ilumatobacteraceae > JAENVT01. The sequence goes on from DATBKA010000508.1 coordinate 8,658, forward strand.
CGGCTCGCGCCCGAGCTCGAGATCGAGATGCATCATCCCGCTGTCGTCGTCGCTGTCTTGGGTCTCGCCGAGCTGAGCCGGTGTCGAGTCGGAGGTCCGCTCGTCGGTGGTCTCCGCCGGATACGACATCGCTTGCGTCTCGTCGTTGACGGCATCGGGCGCCACCGCGGCATCTGCGGACGGCGCCGGCAAAGTGGACTCCGCCGAGGCCGACAGCAATGGACGGCGCAACTCGCCGAGCCCTCCGGGGACGCGCTCGATCAACTCCTGCAACGACACCGCAGCATCGCGCAGGCGCTCGCGTTGCGCGTCGAGATGATGCTCGAGATGGTCGACGTCGGACAGCAGGAAGTCGCGACGCGCCAACAGCGACTGCACTTCGTTCTCCGCCTTGATCCGCTCGGACTCCGCCGAGCGTCGTGCTTCGACGCGGGCTTCGTCGAGCAACTTGTCGGCCATCGCCCGGGCGTTGTCGATGATCGTTGTTGCGTCGACGCGCGCCTTCACGGTGATCGACTCGGCATCGGCGTTTGCCTGATTGACCGTCGCGTCAGCGGTGCGTTGGGCGAGCAGCAAGGTGCGACTGATGATCTCGGCGTCCTCGTCGCTGGCGGTCGGTGCCGCCCCCGGCTCGCGACTTCCGCTGGTGACTTGCTGCGACACTTCTTGCAGCTTGGCGACGGCGGCACGCGCCCGCGCTTCCATCGCGGTGGCCTGGTTCTGCGCGGTCTCGATCGCCGCGGCGACCTTCTCCTTGAAGTCGTCGACCTCCGCCTGGTCGTAACCCTTCTTGACTGTCTTGAAACCGGCGCTGCGAACGGTCTGCGGGCTGAAGTCCATGTGCCGATGTTACGCGTCGCGAGCTACCCATCGCGGACAATCGTCGACGTGACGTGGGATCGGACCCGGTCACCACCATTGCGTCAGCTGTCGTATTCGCCGCTGTCGTAGCCGCTCTTGCGCGGCGGCACCGGCTTGAGCAGATACACGCCGGTGGCCACTTTCTCCATGGTGCCGTTGAGGCCGTAGCACAGACCACTGGCAAAGTCGATCAGCCGGCGGGAGACCTCGCGATCGCTCGACTCGAGGTTCATGATGACCGGCTGGCCCTCTTTGAACTTGTCGGCCACCTCCTGCGCAGCGTCGAAGCGTCGTGGCCGCACGGTGTACGGGTCGCCGGAGCTGACCGGAGCCTGCCGCGGCGGGTTGATCGGTCGCGGGTGGACGTTCGAGTCGTCGGCAGCGGGTGTGGGACGGCGGCCGGTGAGGTCGGCGTCGCGGGTCGGGTAGCTCGGCCGGGCGGGCATCGTCCGGACCGTGCCGTCGGACTCGTAGTCGCTGTATCCCCGCTGGCCACGGGGTGCAGGCTCATCGCGCTGATGGCGGGATGATCGCGGCCGCTCTGGCTCGGGCGGAGCGTCGTAGTCGTCGTACGCATCGTCGGGACCCAACCCCAACCAATCCATTGCGTTTCTCCAGATCGGCATCCTCGGTCCTCCTTCGGATGAGATTACCGCACTCTTGGCCCAGGAGCAGGACGCATGCCGAACAACACGCTCCCCAGACGCACCAGCGTGGACCCCTCTTCGACAGCCACGACGAAGTCGTCGCTCATCCCCATCGAGCACGTCCGCAGGTGCAGCTCGTCGCACAGTTTGCGGACGACGCGAAAGCCCGGCCGAGCA
>DATBKA010000509.1:0-4327 GCA_036556105.1 Ilumatobacteraceae bacterium
GCTGGCAGAAGCGATCCGCGACCGGGTGCCGAGCTGCGAGCGCGTGCGGCTGATGAACAGCGGCACCGAGGCGACCTCGACGGCCGTGCGCCTCGCACGGGGGTTCACCGGGCGCGATCGGATCGTGATCTTCCACGGCAACTTCCACGGCGCCACCGACGCGCTGCTCGCCGCCGGCGGGAGCGGTGTGGCCACACTCGGTCTGCCCGGCACGGCCGGCGTGCCGGCCAGCGCCGTCGCCAACACGATGGTCGTTCCGTACAACGTGGTGCCGCAGCTCGACGAGCGCGTCGCCGCGGTCATCGTCGAACCCGTCGCCGCCAACATGGGGGTCGTCGCACCCGCCGATGGCTTCTTGCGCGGCCTGCGCGACGAGTGCGATCGGGTCGGCGCGCTGCTCGTCTTCGACGAAGTGATCACGGGCTTCCGCCTCGGCCCGGGAGGCGCGCAGGAGAAGTACGGCGTGCTCCCCGACCTGACCACGTTCGGGAAGGTGATCGGCGGCGGCCTGCCGATCGGCGCGGTCGGCGGCAGGAACGTGATCATGGAGACCCTGTCGCCGCTCGGGCCCGTCTTCCATGCGGGCACGTTGGCCGGCAACCCGTTGGCCACGGCTGCGGGACGCGCCGCGTTGCACGCCCTCACCGACGCCGCCTACCAGTTGCTCGAAGCGCGAGCCGAGAAGCTGGCGGCCATCCTCGGCGACGCCTGCTCGTCGGCAGGCTTGAACGCTCGCTTCCCTCGTGCCGGCACGCTGGTCGGCATGTACTTCGGCACCGGCGATGACCCGCAGAACTTCGTCGACGCCAAAACCACAGATGAGCAGGCATATCGCCTGTTCTTCCACGCCATGCTGGCCGAGGGAGTGGCTTTGGCGCCCGGCGCCTACGAGGCCCTCTTCGTCGGCCTCGCCCACGACGACTCAGTGCTCGAGGCGATCGGCTCGGCCGCCGAACGGGCCGCGACCGCCACTGTCAAACAGCTCGGCTGACCTAACCTCGCCGCCGTGCGGCAGTTCGTCTCGCCCCGCTTCTGGCTCGCGATCGCAGCGCTGCTGGGGCTCACGTACGGGCTGTGGTACTTCCTCGTCCGCAAGGACACGAGCGTCGCCGTGATCGGCAAGCCGGCCAACCCGCCGGTCACCGAGCACCGCATCAACCTGCTCCAGCCGGTGTACAGCATCCGCGCCGATCCCGGGTTCGCGATGATCGGCGGGGTCGCGGCCGGTGACCTGCAGCTGTCGCTCGACGCGACGCGGACGATGGTCGTCAAGTCCGGCACACCCGGCGACGTTTCGTGCGCCAAGCTCGCCGAGATCAACCAGTGCATCGTCGCCGCCGATCTGCTCGGTGACGGCGTCATCTGGTTCTCGCTGATCCCCAACCCGCAGCGCGCCAACCTCGTGCTGCCGGGAGTCACCGAGGTCCACGACGACAACTGGGTGTTGCTCCAGAACGGCTGGGAGCTGCCGCGCAGCGAGATCGTCGAGCGCAACTGCGACGCCAGCGGGCTGGTCGACTTCGTCCGTCAGTACGGCGGTCCCCTGAGCACGTCGACGTTCAGCTTCGAGCAGCAGGAGATCACCAAGGTGACGTGCCTCGAGGAGCCGGAGACGCCGACGACGACCTCGACGACCTCGACGACCGTTGCGCCGCCGGTGCTCGTTCCGATCGACACATCGGTGGAAGGTGGCGTTCCCGAGGAAGGCGTTCCGGCCGAGACCGTTCCTCCGGTGACGACACTCGCCCCCTAGCGGCGGCGACGGGCAATCTCGTAGGTCGCCAGCGCCGCGGCTGCGCTGACGTTCAACGAGCTGAGCCGCCCGAGCATCGGGATGCTGACGATCACGTCGCAGCGCTCGCGCACCAGCCGTGACAGACCCGCACCTTCGGCGCCGAGCACCAGGCACACACCCTCGGTGGCGAGGTCGCCGATCTCGAACAGGTCACGATCGGCGCCGTCGTCGAGGCCGATCACCCAGATCCCGGCGTCCTTGATCCGGGCCAGCGCCGCGGGTAGCCCACCAACGAGGGCCATCGGCACGTGTTCCACTGCGCCGGCCGCAGCCTTGGCAACCGTCGGCGTGATGTGCACGGCACGGTGCCGGGGGAGGACGACTCCACCCACCCCCGCGCCGTCGCAGCACCGCAGGATGGCTCCGAGGTTGCCGGGATCGGTGACCCCGTCGACCGCGACGATGAACGGGGCGCGGCCCGGCCGGCGCTTGATCAGGTCGGCCAGATCGGTCTCGACGAGGGGCGCAGCGAAGGCGATCACTCCTTGCGGCGCCTCGCTGCGCGCCCGCGCCTCCAGACGACGACGGTTGACCTCTTGCACCGGAGCGCGCACGCTGCGGGCGATGTCGACGATGTCGCTGACGATCTCGCTCGATGCTTCCCCTTCGACCAGATCCGTGGCAACCCACACCTCGCGCACCTTGCGCTTGCCGGCGATCAGCAGCTCGCGAACGGCCTGGCGGCCTTCGACCTGCTCGCCGCCGAGTGTTTTCTCCGGCTTGCGCCGCTCCTCGCCGGTGGCGACGACGCGGCCGGTGCGACCGGCGCCGCGGGAGGCGAACTGCCGCCCGGAACTCGTCGTGCTGCGGGCGGGCGCTGCCCGGCTGCCTCGCGCCGGCTGGCGCTTGGCCGGCCGACCGCCCTTCCCGGTCGGTTCCCGCCTGGCCATCAGTCACCATCCTTCAACAGCACTGCCGCGGCCCAGCAGGCCACACCCTCTTGCCGGCCGAGCGCGCCGAGGCCCTCCGCCCTGCGACCTTTGACCGTGACCGGCGCTCCGCACGCACCGCTCAGCACTGCTTGCATGTCGGCTCGCCGCGGTGCGAGTTTCGGGATCTCGCACACGACCGAGCAGTCGACGTTGCCGATCGTCCATCCTTCGCCGCGCACGAGGGCAACGACGTGCTCCAACAGCTCGATCGAGTTGGCGCCCTCCCATCGTGGATCCGTGTCGGGGAACAGCTCGCCGATGTCTCCCAAGCCGGCCGCGCCGAGCAGCGCGTCGGCGACTGCATGAGCAATCGCGTCGGCATCGCTGTGCCCGTGCAACCCAGGATGCCCTTCGAACACGACGCCGCCCAGCACCAGTGGACGATCGGCGTCGTCGCTGAAGCGATGCACATCGAAGCCCTGACCGACGCGAACGGACGTCATCAGACTGTCTTCCCGATCTGCTCGCGTGCCCACGCCAAGTCGTCGAGATGAGTGATCTTGCGATTGGTCAGCTCTCCTGGCACGACGACCACTCGCCCGCCGCAGAGCTCGACCAGCGCGGCGTCGTCGGTGGCATCACGACCACTCATGTGGGCGGCGCGCAGCGCCGCGGCTCGGAACGCTTGCGGGGTCTGCACCGCGACCAACGACTCACGCGGGGGAGTCTCGAGGACGACGCGATCTCCGTCGACCAACTTGATCGTGTCGGTCACGGCGAGGCCCGGGATGGCGCCGTCGGCGCCGGCCGCGACCGCAGCGATGACCTCACGAAACAGGTCCGCTGACGCGAACGGTCGCGCCGCGTCGTGCACGCAGATGATCGTCGCGTCTGGCGGCACCGCGGCGAGCCCGGCCCGCACTGACTCGCTACGCGTTGCGCCGCCGGCGACGCCGCGTTCCCGCGCCACTTCTGATGGGGGCACGACGAGCACGACGCCCGCGCTGACCGAACGGGCGATGTCCGCGGCGTGATCGACGACGCGACGTGTGCCGACCATCTCGAATTGCTTCGCCCCACCGAAGCGCGACCCACTTCCACCGGCGACGACCACCGTCCACACAATCTCGTCTGCGGCAAGCGACACGACCGGCGAGGGTAGTACCGTTCGACGAACATGGCTCACGAAGATCTCCTCGCTCAGACCGAATTCTTCGCCGAAGCGCCGCACGAGGTGCTGGCAACGATCACTGCTTCCGGCCACGAGCAGCACTTGATCCGAGGCGACGTGCTGTTCCACGAAGGTGACATCGCCGACTCCCTCTACCTGGTCCTACGCGGCCGCATGGCGATCGCGATCTCCAACCCGATCGACCATCGCGAGACGGTCGTGGCACTGATGGAGCCAGGCGATCTGCTCGGTGAGATGGCCATGCTCGACGGTGGTCCGCGGTCGGCGATGGCTCGCGCCCTCGAGCCCTCGGCTGTGCTGACCATCCCCTTCGAACCGGTGATGGAAGCGTTCCGCACCGATCCGCGATTGCTGTGGGGAGTCACGCGTCTGCTCGCTCAACGGTTGCGCGTCGCCGACGAGGCGTTGGCCGACAGCGTGTTCCTCGACGTCACCGGTCGCACTGCGAAGCGATTGCTCGAGCTGTCC
>DATBKA010000510.1:0-2615 GCA_036556105.1 Ilumatobacteraceae bacterium
GACTACGACGAGTGGGCGGCGCTCGGGAATCCGCTCTGGAGCTGGGAGCGCGTTCTGCCGGCGTTCATCCGGCTCGAAAGCGACCTCGACTTTCCCGACGCGCCGTATCACGGCAGCGGCGGCCCGATGCCCGTGAAGCGGGCGATGCCACCCGACCTCCATCCGCTGAGCCAGGCGTTCGTCAGCGCCTGCGCTCAACTCGGACATCCGCAGATGCTCGACAAGAACGCGCCGCGAGCGACGGGCTGCGGCCCGCTGCCGCGCAACGTCGTCGAGGGGGTGCGGGTCAACGCGGCGCTGGCCTACATCACGCCGCATCGTCAGCGGGCGAACCTGGTCATCGAGAGCGAGGTCACGGCGCGGCGAGTCCTGTTCGACGGGAGCCGGGCGACCGGTGTCGAGGTCGCTCGAGCCGGCAACATCGAAGTGTTCACCGGTGATGAGATCGTCCTCAGCGCGGGTGCCGTGATGTCTCCGCACTTGCTCCTGATCTCCGGCCTCGGTCCCGCCGACGACCTTCGTCGTGTCGGCGTCGAACCGCGCGTCGACCTGCCCGGTGTCGGCACGAGGTGCCGCGATCATCCTCAGCTGTTCGTCGGATTCGAGTCGTCGACAACCCTGCCGACGAACGATCTGTCCGGAGTCGTCGAGGTGGCGCTGGACGCAACGATCGATGGCGCTCCCGTTGCGCTGATGCCGTATCTCGCCTCGATGGCCGATCTCGTACCGGGATCGGGGGCATCGCCAGCCGAGCTCGTGATCGGGATGCTGCTCGAGCGAGCCGAGGGTGCCGCCGAGATCTCGATCGTCTCACCCGACCCGCAGACACCGCCCGCCATCGATTACCACTCCCTCGAGCACGGCGCCGATCGCCGCCGGCTGGACGAGCTGATCGGCCTCGGCAGCGCAATCGTCGACTCGCAATCGATGCGCGAGCTCGGCGTGCGCCGCACATCGCCGGCGCCCGGTGTCGATGCCGACGAGTGGCTGAACGCCAACATCACCACCGCCATCCACCTCTGCTCCAGCGCGCCGATGGGCCCGGACGCCGACGTCATGGCAGTCGTCGATCAGCAGTGCCGTGTGCGCGGGGTCGAGCGGCTGCGCGTCGTCGACACGTCGGTGCTGCCCACCGCGCCGTCGCGCGGGCCGGCCTGCACGGCGGTGTTGATCGGCGAACGAGCCGCCGCGTTCTTCGACTAGGGCATCAACAGCCGCACCGCTCCTGCTGCCGACAGCACGAGCACGGCGACGAGGAAGGCTCGTTCCGGCAGTTTGTGGAACACGCTGCGACCGCCGAACACACCGGCGACCACCGCGGGTAGACATGCCGCATCGAAGGCGAGGCTCGAGCCGGTGAAGAAGTGGCCTCCGCTGGAGAGCGCGCCGAGGGCGACGTACACGGGCACCTTGGCGACGTTCACCGCGAAGTAGAACCACGCCGACGTGCCGACCATCTCTTCCTTGCGGAGGCCGAGCCCGACGAGGTACGTGTTCAGAATCGGCCCTGCCGCGTTGGCCACGAACGTGGTGAACCCTCCGGTGCTGCCGTACACGGCGGCGGTCGTCGCCGTGGGTCGCGTCGGCTTGGTGCGGCGCACCATTCGCCAACTCTGGATGACGACGATCAGTAGGATGCTGACCCCGATGACGACCTCGATCGGGCGGGTCGCCGACCCGACGATGGCGAAGAACGCCGTCCCAGCGGCGAAACCGACCGCGACCGAGACGATCATCGGGCGGAGCAGGTCCCATCGAGCGTGCTGCCGGTACCACGTCACCGCGAACACGTCGGCAGCGAGCAGGATCGGCAGCGTCGTGCCCGGAATCGCCCGTCCCGCGACGATGCTGCCGATGAGCGGCGTGACCACCAACGCCGCCCCTGGGAGTGCGGTCTTCGACAATCCGACGACGAGGCCGGCGAGCGTCCCGAGGATCAGGTTGCCCGCCGTGAACACGGCGGCAGCCTACGTGCGGAACCGCCTCGCGACGCCGCTACACTCCGTGCGTTCTTTGACAACCCCACATCCCGGAAAGACGGAGTGCGATGAGCAAGGCGAAGTTTGAGCGTACGAAGCCGCATGTGAATATTGGCACGATGGGTCATATTGATCATGGGAAGACGACGTTGACGGCGGCGATTTCGAAGACGTTGGCGGAGAAGGGGTTGGCGCAGTACACGCCGTTTGAGCAGATTGATAAGGCTCCGGAGGAGAAGGCGCGGGGGATTACGATTTCGATTGCTCATATTGAGTATGAGACGGAGAATCGGCATTATGCGCATGTTGATATGCCGGGTCATGCGGATTACATCAAGAACATGATTACGGGTGCGGCGCAGGTGGATGGGGCGATTTTGGTGGTGGCGGCGACGGATGGGCCGATGCCGCAGACGCGTGAGCATGTGTTGTTGGCGCGCCAGGTCGGGGTGCCGTACATCGTGGTGGCGTTGAACAAGGCGGACGCGGTCGATGATGAGGAGTTGTTGGAGTTGGTGGAGCTCGAGGTGCGTGAGTTGTTGAACGAGTATGAGTTTCCTGGTGATGATGCGCCGGTGGTGCGGGTGTCGGCGTTGAAGGCGTTGGAGGGTGACGCGACCTGGCAGGCCAAGGTGT
>DATBKA010000511.1:0-3209 GCA_036556105.1 Ilumatobacteraceae bacterium
TGGCTTCACTGGGGCTTGCTTCGAAGGCGGAAAGGTCGGCGACTTGCTGGCCGGCTATCCCGAGCGTGCCCACGACATCCGCCGGCTCGGCATCCCCGAAGGCCACGACACGGCGATGCCCGACGGGTTCGCCACCTGACCGTACACACTCGCGACAGTGCCTCCGCGGGCTGCGGAGGCACTGTTCACAATCAGGGTGCAAGTCGACTACTGGGTGGCGATCGCTCCGAGCACGTCGAGGCGTGCTGCTCGCCGGGCAGGAAGCACGGCGGCGGCGACACCGGCGATCGCGGCGATCACGGCAACCACCACGAGCGAGCCGGTGGGCACCACGAACGTCTTGAAACCAATGTCGGCCAAGGCGTGAACGATGCTCCAGCCGAAGAAGATCCCGATCGACAAACCCATCGCCGTACCGAACAGGGCGATGATGATCGCCTCGTATCGCACCGTCGCCCGCAGCTGCGCACGGGTCATGCCGATGGCTCGCAGCAAGCCCAGTTCACGAGTTCGTTCGAAGATCGACAGGGCCAAGGTGTTGGCGATCCCGATCAGGGCGATCACGATCGCCAGACCCAACAGGGCATAGATCAGGTTCAGCATCCCGTCGATGTCGCTGGCCTTCGACGCCTTGAACTCGGCCTTGTCCATCACCTGCACGCTCGGATAGGTCGCCGCAGCCTCGTCGAGGATCGAGCGTGCGGTGGCGGCATCCACGGAGTCCGCGTCACGCACGTACACCCTGGTGTCGAGCTCGTCGATGCCCACTGAGGCGAGCATCGAGTTGTCGACGAACACCGATCCGGTCCACTTTCCGTCGCCGAAGATGGCGTCGACAGTCAGGGTGGCGGTGCCTTGGGCGAACGTCACCGGGACGGTCGAGCCGATGGTCCAACCATGCTCGGCGGCGAACGAGTCCTCCACGGCGATGCCATTCGACCCGAGCGAAGCGACGTCGCCGTGCTGCGGTTCGATGTCGAACAGTGACTCGACAGTGGCCGCGTCCCAGCCGGAGACGTCGGTCACCTTGCCGTCGATGGCTGCCGGTGCAAGGCGAGTGGCGGTGATGGCGCTGAACTCCGGCCGCGAGGCGAGTTCGGTCGCCAGGTTGTGGCTGACACCACCGACCTCGTAGGCGCCTGTGTCGAGCACGTAGTCGCCGTGGAAGTCGCGGTCGATCGACCCGGTGATCGAGGCCTTGGCGGAGGCGGCGAAGGTCATGATGAAGCCGACCAGACCGACACCGATCATCAGCGCTGCGGCGGTCGACGCCGTACGTCGCGGTGTCCTCATCGCGTTCTCACGTCCGAGGTTGCCGCTCACGCCTCCGAGGTGCGCCATCGGCATCCCGATCACGCGGGCGACGGGGCGAGCGAGCACCGGGGCGAGGATCGACACGGCGATGAAGGTCACCAGCACACCGCCGCCGACCAGGGCGATCGCGCCGCCACTCAACCCGGCGACGAGCGAAGCCACACCCGCTGTGAGCGCGGTCAGACCGACCACGATCCGACGGCGGCTGCTGGCGGCTCGGTCGATGGCGACTTCACGCATTGCCGCGACCGGCGGCACCTTCCCGGCCCGACGGGCGGGCAGGATCGCCGACGTGACGGTGACGACCGTTCCGACGATGAGGCAGGTGATCACCATGCCGGTCGTAACGACGAGAGAGCCTGCAGGGATGTCGACACCGAATGCAGCGAGCAGCATCTTCAACAGGCCGGCGACGCCGATGCCGGCACCGATGCCGGCGAGCGACGCGGCCAAGCCGACGGCGGTCGCCTCGACGATCACCGATCGAGTCACTTGCCGGTTGCTCGCACCGAGCGCTCGCAACAACGCCATCTCGCGTTGCCGTTGAGCGACGATGATCGAGAACGTGTTGAAGATGATGAAGGCACCGACGAACAACGCCACGACGGCGAAGATCATCAGGAACGTGTTGAAGAAGGAGAGACTTTCCTTGACGTCACCTTGGGTCTCGGCGGTGATCTCGGCACCGGTCAGCGACTCGGCTCCCGCTGGGAGGACCTTGGCGATGCCGTCCTTGACCTGTTGCTGCGACACACCGTCGGCGGCGACGACCGCGACGGCATCCACCTGGCCTGGTTCGGCGACCATTTCCTGCGCTGTCGGAAGATCGAACAGCACGGCAGACGCACCACCCATCGAGTCGGCGTCACCAAAGGTGGCGATGCCGCTGACGGTGAACGCCTGTGCGCCACGCTTGGTCAGTACCGTCGCCGTGTCACCGACGTGGAGATCGGCAAGCTTGGCTGAATGGCGATCGATGACGATCTCGTCGGGACCGCTCGGCGCGCGTCCGTCGGCGATGCGGTAGGGGTTGAGGGCGTCGACGGTCATCCAGCTCTCGCCGAACGTCGGTGCGCCTTCGCCAGGATCGCCGACGGGCTCACCGTTGGAGTCAACGAGTTGGGCGTAGCCGGAGACCTTGGCCTCCGCCGCAGCGACTCCGTCGACATCGGCGATCGTGTCGACGATCGAGGCGTCGAGCCGCGGCCGCTGCACACCGAAGCCGGCCTCGATCTCGGACGCGCCACGCACGTATGCGTCGGTGCCGGAGTAGGTGTCCGCGAACAGACCGTCGAAGGTCTTGGAGATGGTGGCCGTGAGCACCAGGCTGCCGGCCATGAAGGCGACGCCGAGCATCACGGCGATCGCGGTGGTCATCAGTCGCAGCTTCTTGGCTGCGAGCTCGCGGATGGTGAGGCGAAACATGGCGACTAGTTCCTTTCACTGTGGTTTGGCTGGTTCGGCTGGCCGAGCTGCTTGACACGGTCAAGGACGCGCTCGGCGGTCGGGTGGGTCATGTCGTCGACGATGCGGCCGTCGGCAAGGAAGACGGCTCGGTCGGCATAGGAGGCGGCAACCGGGTCGTGGGTCACCATCACGATCGTCTGCCCCATCTCGCGGACGGCGCGGCGCATGAACGAGAGGATCTCGGCGCCGGTGTGGGAGTCGAGGTTTCCGGTCGGCTCGTCGGCGAAGATGATCTCCGGCTGACTGGCAAGGGCGCGAGCCACGGCGACGCGCTGTTGCTGCCCACCGGACAGCTCCGACGGGCGGTGGCGGACGCGCTCGCGCAATCCGACGGTCTCGATGACGGAGCTGAGCCAGTCACGGTCGGGCTTGCGACCGGCCAGGGTCATAGGCAGGGTGATGTTCTCCATCGCGGTCAACGTCGGAAC
>DATBKA010000512.1:0-2594 GCA_036556105.1 Ilumatobacteraceae bacterium
GAAGCCGTGGCCGCGGTCGAAGTGTGGCGGGAGATCGCCGCGGCGATGGGCTTCGGGGCGCGCATCGATCAATCGCAGCCACCAGCTGGGATGAACCCGACCCGGTCGGCGACCCTGTCGCTCGGCCGGGACGCGATCGGCGTGGTCGGTGAGATCCATCCCGACGTGCTCGACGCATACGGCGTCGACGAGCGAGTCGCCGCTCTCGAGTTGAACCTGTCGATCCTGCTGTCGATCGACGCCAAGGTTCCGTTGTGGAAGCCGACGAGTCGCTACCCGTCGAGCGACCTCGACCTTGCCTTCATCACACCCGATTCGGTCATCGCCGAGAAGGTCGAGAAGGCGATCAAGCAATCGGCAGGCTCGCTGCTCGTCGACCTGACGCTGTTCGACGTGTTCCGCGGTCCGGGAGTACCCGAGGGCAGTCGCAGCCTGGCCTACCGGCTTCGGTTCCAAGCGCTCGACCGCACCCTTGGCGACGCGGAGCTGACCGAACTGCGCAACAAGGTGATCGCCGGAGTCGGCAAGCTCGGTGCGACCCTGCGCGGCTAATACTCGCTGGGCACTTCCGTGATCACTGTGCCCGCGACCTCCATCCACGACGACGTCACCGACGGCATGTCGCTGCCTTCGCGGTTGACGACAACCATCAACATGTAGCGCCCATCGGCCAGTTCCTCTGGAAGCAGGTGATGCCCCTGCTGGGTTGCGCTCGCGCGCAGCAGTTCCTGTCCGTTGGCCTTGTGGACCTCGTCCCCGGCCTGGTTGTACACGGACAGCTCGTGGTGGACCTCGACGTCGAAGTGCTCTGAGTTGGTCATGTCGAACACGACCCACGTGCCGTCGAGCCGCGGCTTGGAGACGCGTGGCGGGTCCGCGCTCGTCGGCGCGTCCGGCCGCTCGTTCGATGCGTAGATCCGGCCGCGGCCGACGAGGAAGCTCACGCCTTGCTGGACGAGCGGTGTGTCGTCCGGGTTGGTCTCCGCCTCGTCGTAGAGGTACACCGACACCCAGGCGGTGTAGTCCCCATCCTCGAGATCCGACACGGGCAGGTCGAGCTCGGCAGTCCAGGGTTGCCCGGGCACCATCGACCCGAGGTCGCTCTGCTGGCGCATTGTGCCGGCGGCGTCATACACGGCCATGTACAGCAGCAACTCGACCGCCGTGTCACCAGAGCTCTCCATCGAGAACGCCAGCATCTGGTCCTTGATGCGAAGGTTGTTGATCGTTGCCGTGGCGCGCGCCATGCAGGAAGCGAACCGCAACGTCTCGAGGTCGTCACCGCCTGTTCGGGCAGACCTCAGTGCAGGTGTCAGCTCCCGGCGGCCTGTTCGGCGGCATGCTGCACGCGAGCTCGGTAGTCCAGCCACCAGGAACGGTCTCCCGGTGCCATGTTGTCGTTGTCGACGCGCAGACCGACAGCGCCGTCGATCAGTTCGCGGACGATGTCGGCCTGGCCGGCGTGGCGATTGACTTCAGCGATCATGTGGATCAGCACTCGGTGCAAGGTGACCACGCGCCGGTCTTCCGGCCACCAGGCGACCTCGCCCGTCGAATCCAGATCGAGCGCGGCAATCGTCGCGTCGCAATGTGCCCAGGCACGGGCGTACAAGCCGACGATGTCCTCGCGGGACTCGTCGGCGGTGGCCCACATGTCGGCGTTGTCCTCCGCACCCTCGTCGAACCAGGGCAACGGCTCGTCGAAAGGCCTGCCGAACGTTTCGCCGAAGTAGCCGACGGCCACGCTGGCGACGTGCTTGAGCAGTCCGAGGAGGTTGGTGCCCGTCGGCACCATCGGCCGGCGGATGTCGTACTCCGACAACCCGTCCAACTTCCACAGCAATGCGTCACGGGCGATCTGCAAGTACCGCTCGAGGTCGGCCTTGGCTGTCGAATCAGGCATGGCAACCAGCATGCCACCGCGTATGTGGGCGCAGGACAGACTTGCAGCCGTGACTGACGGTTTGCGGGTGCACCTCGTTGACGGCACCTTCGAACTGTTCCGGTGCTTCCACGGCGCACCACGAGTACGCAACGCTGCTGACAAGGAGGTCGGCGCGGTCCGCGGCCTTCTGGCGACGCTGACCGCCCTGTTGCTCGACCCGAGCGTCAGTCACGTTGCCGTCGCCTTCGACTCGGTCGTGTCGCCGCCACCGGCACGTGGTCGTGCCTCCGACGAGGATCTGATCGCCGCTCAAGTGTCACTGGCTGCGGATGTCGTCCGTGGCCTCGGCGTCACCCTGTGGCCATCGGGCCGGTATCAGGCGGACGAGATCATCGCCACCGCCGCGGCTCGCTTCGCCTCGGACCGACGAGTCGCCCAGATCGTGATCTGCGCCACCGACAACGACTTCAACCAGTGCGTGCGCGGCGATCGGATCGTCGTGTTGGATCGGATCCGTCGGATCGTCACCGACGAACCTGCGGTTCGGGCACGGTACGGCGTGGCACCCGATCAGATTCCGGACCTGTTCGCACTCGTCGGCGATCGCAGTGACGGCCTGCCCGGCGTGCCCGGTTGGGGAGTGCGATCGGCGTCGGCAGTGCTTGCCCGATACGGACGCGTTGAAGCGATCCCGACCGATCCGACGGCT
>DATBKA010000513.1:0-2028 GCA_036556105.1 Ilumatobacteraceae bacterium
CGCCTCCCAGCTCGAGCAGATATCCCTCGTGCACGGTCGAGATCGACGATTCGCCGAGCGCGGCCCGCAGCCGTGACACATAGGTCAACACCGAGCGACCGGCACCGACCGGCGCCAGGCCATCAGGCCACAGACAGTCGACCAGACGCTCTGACGAGGTCGATTGCCCTGGGTGAGACAGCATCAGAGCGAGCAGACGACGCTGCTGCGGCCCTCCCACCGCGACGGGCGACTCGTCATCGAATACAGCTTCAACCGGTCCGAGCACGCCGTAGCGCATCGCAACCTCCCTACACCCCCGATGGATCGTACGCTCATCGTGACCAGTTGGGTATTGCAAGATGTCAACAACGGCATTCCCCGCCCCGCCGAGGCACCTACCAGCGGTAGCACTGTTGACGACCTGCAAGCGGGGCCTGCAGCGTTGTCTGATTTCTGCAGGCCTCTGGGTTCACATTGCGGGCATGACATCGACTCCATCCCACTCACTCGCCGGGATAACCGGCCGCCAGACGCGCATCGCTCTGACTGCGATCGTGGCGCTCGTCGTCCTCGCGACCAGCTGCAGTCCCACGGTCGACGCCGACCACCCGACCAACCCGCCGAGCACCCACGGGTACTCGTACGACCACGACTCGCACCACGACTAGGAGCTCGAGGAGGTCCGAACGTGGAGCGGCAGTCGCCCAGTCGATCGAACCCGAAAGAACCCGTCGCCGGGTGCCTGTCCCACCGGCTCGACCGGGCGCCGGTACTCGACTGGATCACCGATCCGGATCGTGTCGACGCCGGCTGACGGCGCGCGTTCGGCAGGCCGGTACCGCGCCAGTCCGCGACGCTGTCGCTCGCTCGGCCTGGATGGGCGAGCGCAGCGTGTACCGCCCGTTCATCTATGACCGCGTTGGCTACCCGCCGTGGTTCATGCCTGACATGCCCTCGCCGGCGTATTCGTCACACGACACGGCTGGGTTGAAGTCGGCGAACGGGCCCTTCGGGTTGTCGCGCCACGCCCAGACGTGCAGTTCGTAGAAGGGATCCAACCCGTATCGATTCGGTGAACCGACGAAGTTGAACAGCTGACCTTGCAGCACTGGCGCCCCGGGGGCGTGACCGGCCGCCGGGTCGTTCCACTGTGCAGCGAGGACGAGGAACTCAACTCCGACCAAGCGGAGCCGTCCGTGACGCTGCTCGTAGATCAACAACTCTGGCGTGGTGGCGTCGAGCGCACCATCGCCGATTAGCGCTCCTTTGGCGTAGTGGATTCCCATCGCGCCCTCTTCAGGGCTGTTCACGCAGGCGCCAAGTGACACATAGTCCGTGGCGTTGCTGACGTCACGAAAAGCTCGCGTCGCGTCGCGCACCGTCTGGACCAATGTCGGTGGCGCCTCCTCGTGGTTCGTGGCGAGCGCCATAGCACCTGGCACCATCACCGCCACTCCGGCGAGACCGACGATGACAAATCTCTTCACGTTCATCCCAACTCCTCCCTGAGCATCAGGATCGGCAACGCCGAGGCGTCGCTCCTGGCACTCGGGCGGCGCAGGCGCTTGCATCTCTTCACAAGCTCCGACGCGGCAGAGACGGCTTCTCCAGGCCGAAGGTCGGATCGTGCGCTCGGAGCCCGCTGCGATGTTAAGACTCGCCTCGGCGGCCTTCAAGAGGTTGCCGGGTGTTGCCTGGCCTAGGCAGCCTGGACGTCGTCCGCTGACACCATGGCCGAGAGGAGGTCGTCGAGCGCGAAGGAGGCGACCGACCAGGTCTGGTCGCTGGCGGCATACGGCACGACGACCTGGCCGTGATGGGCGAGTGCCCCGCACGAGTAGACGACGTTCGGCACGTAGCCTTCGCGCTCGTCGTCGTCGGGTTCGAGGAGCGGGGCACCGAGTCGAGCGACGACGCGGGTCGGATCGTCGAGATCCAACAGCACAGCGGACAGCACGTAGCGACGCATCAAACCGACGCCGTGGGTGATCATCAGCCACCCGTCGTCGGTCTCGATTGGCGAGCCGCAGTTGCCTTGCTGGACCA
>DATBKA010000514.1:0-2145 GCA_036556105.1 Ilumatobacteraceae bacterium
CCGCCAGGGGAGACATTGCCCGCCGGGGTCACGACGCCTCCGCCACCGACGACGGTCGCGGTGACGACGACGTCGACCCCGCTCGACACCTTGCCCGACTGCCCGACCGATGCGCTCGCCTCTGCCGGCGGCACGGTCAACCTGACGTTCTGGCACGGGATGGGCGGACCGCTCGGCGACGAGCTCCAGAACCTGACCGACGCCTACAACGACGGCCAGTCGAAGGTGAAGGTGACCCTGATCGAGGGTAGCTACGAGCAGACCATCGACAAGTACCTGCAGTCAGGTCAGGGCAACCGCCCCGACCTCGTGCAGATGCCTGAGTACATGGTGCAGACGATGGTCGATTCGCAATCGGCCGTTCCCGCCGACGCGTGCATCAAGGACAGTGGTTTCGACACGAGCCCGTTCCTGCCGACGGGCCTCGGCGCGTACGCCACGCAGGGCGTGCAATGGTCGATGCCGTTCAACATCTCCAACCCCGTGCTGTTCTACAACAAGAAGATGTTCACCGCTGCCGGACTCGATCCCGAGAAGCCGCCGGCGTCATTGGAGGAGCTGCGCGCCGACAGTGAGGCGATCGTGCAGTCGGGTGTGGCCAAGTACGGGATGGCGCTCGACTCCGGCTTCGACTCCGGAGGGGGCTGGTACATCGAGCAGTGGTTCGCCAAGGCCGGTGAGTTCTACGCCGACAACCAGAACGGCCGCACCGCGCGTGCGACGCAAGTGCTGTACAACAACGACACGGGAGTCTCGCTGCTGACCTTCATGCAGCAACTCGTTGCCGACGGACTTGCCGTCAACGTCGGCGACAACTCCACGACCGGCTTCGACAACCTGCTCAAGCTCGCCGACAACGCCGAGCCGGCGGCGATGACCATCGCCACCTCGGCCTCGATCGGCCCGGTGATCACGGTGTTGGGCGGCGGTCAGTTCCCGCAGATCTCCAACGCGGACGTCGGCGTGGCGCCGATGCCGGGCCCGGACGGGAAGCCAGGAGCACTCGTCGGCGGCGCTTCGTTGTGGGTCGTCGACACGGGCGACGACGTGCGCACTGCCGCGGCGTGGGACTACATCACCTTCCTCACCGCGGCCCAGCAACAGAGCCAATGGTCGTCGGCGACGGGATACCTGCCCGTTCGCGACGACGCCGTGACCCTCGATCCGTTGAAGACGACGTGGACCACCGACCCCCGCTTCAAGGTGCCCTACGACCAGTTGCTGTCGTCGCCCGACACGCCGACGTCGCTCGGCCCGATCGTCGGGCCGTTGCGTGAGGTGCGCACCGTCACCGCGCAGGCGGTCGCGGCGATCCTCGGCGGCGCCGATGTCGCGTCACAGCTCGCCAACGCGGCGCAACAGGCAGATGCGCTGATCGCCGACTACAACTCGCGCAACGGCTGATGCGCGGAACTTTGGTCGGTGGCGGCTACGACGGCCGCGTGTGACCAAAGATCCACCGGAGGGCGCGCGGTTGCACCTGTAGCGTGTCGGGCCATGGCTACCCCCTTTCCTGCCCTCGACGGCTCGGCTCCGCGTCAACAGCAGTTCGACGCTCCCCCCGAGATGGGCATCGACACCAGCAAGCGGTACACGGCGACGATGGAGACGAGCATGGGCACCTTGGTGATCGCCCTCGACGCAGTCAACGCGCCGATCACCGTCAACAACTTCGTGTTCCTCGCCGCCCACCACTACTACGACGGCGTCATCTTCCACCGGATCATCAACGGCTTCGTCTGCCAAGGCGGCGACCCCACCGGAACCGGCCGCGGTGGCCCCGGCTACCGCTTCCCCGACGAGCCGGTGAAGCAGCGTTACCAGATCGGCTCGCTGGCAATGGCCAACGCCGGGCCCAACACCAACGGCAGCCAGTTCTTCCTGATCAGTGGACCGCAGGGTGCTGGTCTTCCGCCGCAGTACAACCACTTCGGTCAAGTCGTGAAGGGGCTCGAGGTCGTCGACGCCATGCAGCGCGTTGCCACCGATCGCAGCGATCGCCCGCAGACCGACGTCGTCATCAACTCGGTCACGATCAGCGTCGCCGACTGACGGTACGTGGCAGTCGAGTCGATCTCGCTGGCGACAGCGCGTCGCATCGCTCTCGCCGCGCAGGGCTTTGCCGACCCGCGTCCGACCGGCCGC
>DATBKA010000515.1:0-2910 GCA_036556105.1 Ilumatobacteraceae bacterium
GACGTCGGCACGAGCACGCCATCGCTGACGTCTGCGATCGGCAGGTAGTACTGCGGATAGTTCGGGCCTTCCCACACGTAGAGCGCGTCCTTGGTGTCGACGATCTGCTCGCCGCCGAAGAAGACACGCACCCGCTTGTCGCTCGGCTCGGTTCGAACGGTGCCGCGTGTCGTGGTGGTCATGGTTGCTCCCTCTGTGCCGTGACGAACTGCAAGTCGTGGAGAACGACGCGTCCTCGACTTTCCTTCCCACGCCGCCGCGCCTGTGAGACACGTCACGCAATCTTCGTCACAGCCGAAGATTCCGTGACTCGTCTCGGTGGTCGGTGGGTACACGACTCTCACCCGGAACTCGACATGGTCGCCCCTGCCTCACGATGACGACGCCAGACTCCATCACCGTGGTTCCGCCGCGCCTGCGTGGACTGTTGCTTGCCGGCATCGTCATGATCTGTGCCTGCTCCGGCGAGACGGCGACCTTCGATTCAGCGCGGACTGAGATGGTGCTCCCGACGTCGCCCGCGACGAGTTCCACCAGCTCGACCACGAGTACGTCCGACGCGCCCTCGACATCGACGACCACGATCCCGCCCTCGACGACGACCACGTCGCTTGCTCCGCCGCCGACCACCCCGCCACCACCCGTCAATCCCAGCGGGTTTGCCATGCCGAGCACGGACCTGGAGAGCCTGCGACTCGTGTTGACCGACGACCTGTCCATCTACGGCCAAGTCCCTCTCGGCAGCTTTCCGCAGGCAACCGGCGGACGCTGGGGCGGATACGGTCCCGACGTCCATGACACGACCGGCTTCGGTGTGTACGACATGAATCGCACCATCAGCATCGTCGACGGCGTGCTCGACATCTGGCTGCACACGGAAGAGGGAGTCCACTACGTCGCCGCCCCGTGGCCGATCATTCCCGGCACGGAAGGCAGCAGCCTGTGGTACGGCCGCATCGAGTTTGCCTTTCGCGCCGAACCGGTCCCGGGTTACAAGACGGCGTGGTTGCTGTGGCCCGACTCGGGCCGCTGGCCGGGCGATGGCGAGATCGACTTTCCGGAAGGGGATCTCGACGGCGTCGCCGCGATCTCAGGATTCATGCACCGCCAGAACGCCAAGCGCGCCGGCGATCAAGATGTCCGCACCGATGGCGTCTACGCGAACAACGTGTGGCACACGGCGGCGATCGTGTGGTTGCCGGACCTGTGCGAGTTCTGGCTCGACGGTGTCCAACTCGGCACCAGCATCACCGAGCGCGTGCCGCACACGCCGATGCACTGGATCTTCCAGACCGAGACCCGGCTCGACTTCTCGAATCCGCCGCCGGACGAATCGCAGGGTCACGTCCAAGTCGACTGGGTGGCGATGTGGCAGTACGACCCGAACGTGCACGTCGGCTGACCGGTCACGAGTGCATCCCTGGCAGCCCGCATGGGCGCGAAAACTGCCGCCGGTGGCGTAGTACCGCGCCCAAGCAGATCCAAAACGGCGGTAGCCCCGCCGGAGCGGGGCTACCTCTTGCAGTCGGCTTCCTCCGGGAGAATCGGCGGAGGATGGTTGGATCAGACGGCGACGAGCTCCCGCTCGGGCTCGGCGCCCGGCTCGATCTCGGCCACGACTTCGACGACCTCGGCGTCCTTGGGGGCCGACTCGAAGTCGATGTGCGGGAGGATCCGCTCCAGCCATGCCGGCAGCCACCAGTTGGCCCGGCCGAGCAGGCTCATCGTCGCCGGCACCAGCACCATGCGGACCAGCGTGGCGTCGAGGAACACGGCCACGGCGAGGCCGATGCCGAACAGCTTGCCGGTGGGATCGTCACCGAGCACGAACGAGCCGAACACGCTCATCATGATCAGTGCGGCTGACGTGATCACCCGCGCCGTGCCGGACAGGCCGGTCACGACGGACTTGTGACTGTCACCGGTCGCCACGTACTCCTCACGGATGCGGGACAGGAGGAACACTTCGTAGTCCATCGAGAGCCCGAAGAGGATGGCGAACATCATCAGCGGTGCGAAGGGGTTGATCGGCATCGTGTGGTGGACGCCGATCAGCTCGTTGCCCCAACCCCATTGGAAGACAGCGACGATCACTCCGTAGGAAGCAGCGATCGACAGCAGGTTCATCAGTGCAGCCTTCAGAGGCACGAGGACGGACCGGAACACGATCATCAGCAGGAAGAACGACATCGCCACGATCGCCGCGATGAACAACGGCAGACGGTTCGTGATCCGCTCGGTGAGGTCGGTCACCAGCGCCTGGCCGGTCAGCAGTGCGTGGGCGTCGGTGCCATCGACAGCGACGGGAAGCACATCCGAGCGCAAGTGGTGGATGAGGGCATCGGTGCGCTCGTCTTGAGGTGCTGTGGTGGGATTGGCCATGAGCACGGCGGTGTCACCGGCGACGTTGAAGACCGGTGCTGTCACCGCAGCAACTCCAGGATCGGCCTGCAGGGCTTGGCGGACGCGGTCGACCGCGACTCGGTCGGCCGGCGTCGGCACCTCGACGACGACCTGGATCGGGCCGTTGAAGCCACTCCCGAAGCCTTCGGCGAGCAGGTCGTACGCCTTGCGCTGGGTTGTGTCCTTGGCAGCGTTGCCGTCGTCGGGCGTCCCGATCCGCATGCCGAGGGCCGGCGTGGCGATGGCGCCCAAGGCAACGACGCCGA
The DNA here is from genome assembly GCA_036556105.1 of Ilumatobacteraceae bacterium. Lineage (GTDB taxonomy): Bacteria > Actinomycetota > Acidimicrobiia > Acidimicrobiales > Ilumatobacteraceae > JAENVT01. The sequence goes on from DATBKA010000515.1 coordinate 2,670, forward strand.
TCAGGGCGTAGCGAACCGGGTGGCTGCCGACGTGGTGGGCCCAGCGGCCTGAGAACGTGGCGTGCGCCGGCTTGGCGACGTGTCCCTTGCGGTGGATCGACAGCCGGTCGATCTTCGTGCCGGCCAGCCCGAGCAGCGCCGGCAGCAGCGTGACGGCGGCGATCATCGCGACGACCACGACGGTGGCGACGGCGACACCAGTGGCGGTCAGCGCCGGAAGTCCCGCGAGGTACAGGCCCAG
>DATBKA010000516.1:0-4861 GCA_036556105.1 Ilumatobacteraceae bacterium
AAACACCTCAAGCCGGGGGCGGTTCTGGCCACCAACACGTCGACGCTGCCGGTCATCGAGCTGGCGTTGGCGACGTCGCGTCCGGAGCTGGTGTGCGGCATCCACTTCTTCAATCCGGCGACGATCATGAAGCTGGTCGAAGTCGTTCGCCCGCTCACGGCCACCGACGACACCATTGCCGCGGCGACGGAGTTCGTGACGACCTGTGGCAAGGAGGCAGTCGAGGTCCAGGATCATGCCGGGTTCATCGTCAACGCCTTGCTGTTCCCATACCTCAACAGCGCGGTGCGCATGCTGGAGCGCGGCACTGCCTCGGTCGAGTCGATCGACGCGGCGATGCGCGGTGGGTGCAACTTTCCGATGGGACCGTTCGCCCTGCTCGATCTCGTCGGCATCGACACGTCGGTGGCGATCCTGGAGACGATTCACTCGTCGTTCGGCAACGCCACCGATGAGCCGGCCGCGACGCTCAGGGAGATGCTGGCCGCAGGCCACCTCGGGCGGAAGACGAAGCACGGCTTCTACACGTATTGATGGTTGGCTGATCGCCGTGCTCGCTCGCCACGCCTCGTCGGCCGATTCAGAGTTGCCAGACTGGAGCGATGGATCTCGGCCGAGCACCGATCGAGCCGCCCCCGACGCGCTGGCATCTGCCCTCACCCGAGGCGGCCGACGAGAACGGGTTGTGCGGCGTGGGCGCCGATCTGGCACCGGGCACGTTGCTGGCGGCCTATCGAACCGGCCTGTTCCCGATGCCGTTGCGCAAGGGCAGACTCGGTTGGTGGTCACCCGATCCGCGTGGAATCATCCCACTCGACGGTTTGCGAGTGTCGAAGTCGTTGCGCCGGAGCTGCCGCCGCTACGAGATCCGAGCCGACCTCCGCTTCCGCGAGGTCATGGAGCGATGCGGTGATCCCGGTCGCCCACACGCCTGGATCACGCCGCAGTTCGTCGACGCCTACGAGGAGCTGCATCATCTCGGCTGGGCCCACAGCTTCGAGACCTACCTCGACGACGAGCTCGTCGGAGGGCTCTACGGAATTCGGATCAACGGAGTGTTCGCCGGGGAGTCGATGTTCAGCCGAGCCACCGACGCGTCGAAGGTGGCGTTGGTGCAGTTGGTCGATTGGCTCGTCGGTAGCGGCGCCTCGCTGCTCGATGTGCAGTGGACGACCCCTCACCTCGTGTCGATGGGCGCCATCGACGTGCCCCGTCCCCAGTACTTGCGCATGCTCGCCGCGGCCGTGGGGAGTGCGCCACACAATGGCTCGTAGCCATCGCCCGAAAAATGCAGCGGTGCCGGTGAGAGATCTCACCGGCACCGGCGTCCAATCGCCATGTCCGGGGTTCGCCGCCGGCCCCGACATCGCCGATTGTCTCCGCCCGCTGGAAAAGTCCGCCGAACTTCTCGCATCGTGCACCTATCCATCGGAGCGTTGCGTGGCCAACTTGAGGACTTCTTGCGGAAAAGTTGGCGAAACTCAACGGATCGTGCCGCAGGTCGAGGAGCTGCACCGATGACCGAATCCCGACCACCTCGAGACCAGCCGTGGCTGATGCGCACCTACTCCGGCCATTCGACGGCGCGGGCGTCGAACGAGCTGTACCGAGCGAACCTGGCCAAGGGCCAGACCGGGCTGTCGATCGCCTTCGACCTCCCCACCCAGACGGGGTACGACCCCGACGATCCGTTGGCGCACGGCGAGGTCGGCAAGGTCGGCGTTCCCGTCGCTCACCTCGGGCACATGCGCACCCTGCTCGATGGCATCCCACCGTCGGAGATGAACACCTCGATGACGATCAACGCCACCGCGGCGTGGTTGTTGGCGCTGTACGTCGCCAACGCCGAGCTGCAGGGCGTCAGTTCGGCGTCGCTGCGTGGTACGACTCAGAACGACATCGTCAAGGAGTACCTGTCACGGGGCACCTACATCTTTCCGCCGGCGGCCTCCCGTCGCCTGATCGTCGACATGGTCGCATGGTGCGCCAGGCATGCGCCGTAATGGAACCCGATGATCGTGTGCAGCTACCACCTCCAGGAGGCCGGTGCCACGCCCGTTCAGGAGATCGCCTACGCGTTGGCCACTGCCATCGGAGTCCTCGATGCAGTGCGCGACTCGGGGCAGGTCGAGCCGCAACAGTTCACTCAGGTGTACGGCTCGATCTCGTTCTTCGTCAACGCCGGCATCCGTTTCATCGAAGAGGTGTGCAAGTTGCGCGCCTTCGCCGAGTTGTGGGATCGGATCGGCGTCGAGCGATACGGCGTCACCGACGAGCGAGCGCGGCGCTTTCGCTACGGCGTGCAGGTCAACTCGCTCGGGCTCACCGAAGCGCAGCCGGAGAACAACGTGCAGCGGATCGTGTTGGAGATGCTGGGGGTGACCCTGTCCAAGCGGGCCAGGGCCCGGTCGATCCAACTCCCTGCGTGGAACGAAGCACTCGGGCTGCCCCGCCCGTGGGACCAGCAATGGTCGTTGCGGATGCAACAAGTGTTGGCCATGGAGTCCGATCTGTTGGAGTACGACGACATCTTCGACGGTTCGAAGGTGATCGAAGAGCGAACCGCCGACCTCGCTGCCGCGGCGTGGACGGAACTGAACGATGTGCTGGCACTCGGTGGCGCGTTCGAGGCCATCGACGAGTTGAAGGGTCGTCTTGTCCGCTCGATGGTCGAGCGCACGCGGCGGATCGAGTCGGGTGAGCAAGCGGTCGTCGGCGTAAACGTCTTCGCCGAGACGGCACAATCGCCGCTCGGCGAGAGCGACCACTTCCTCACGGTCGATCCGGCCGTCGAGGCGGAGCTGGTCGCCGACGTGCGCGCCTGGCGAGCCGGGCGCGACGACGCCGCGGTCGTCGCGGCACTGTCGTCTCTGGCCGCCGCTGCTGTCGACGGGGGCAACATCATGGAGCCGTCGATCCGACTTGCCGAGGCGGGCGGCACGACCGGAGAGTGGGCGTCGACGCTGCGCGCCGCGTTCGGGGAGTACCGAGCACCGACGGGTGTCAGCGCGGCAGCCGGTCGGCGCACGAGCGAGCTCGCTGCCGTTGCCGACCGGGTCAAGTCGCTGCCAGGTGGCCCGCCGCGGCTGCTGGTCGCCAAGCCCGGGCTCGACGGGCACTCCAACGGCGCCGAGCAGATCGCCGTCGCCGCCCGGGATGCGGGCATGGAGGTGATCTACTCCGGGATTCGCCTCACGCCCGCGCAGATCGCCGCCTCGGCGCGCGACGAAGACCCGGACGTGATCGGCCTGTCCATTCTCAGCGGATCACATCTGCAGCTGGTGCCGGCAGTGGTTCGTGCGCTGCGCGAGGTCGGCGTCGACGCCCCGGTTGTCGCCGGTGGGATCATCCCCGAGGACGACCGGCCCACGCTCCTGGCCGCCGGGGTCTCCGCCGTCTACACGCCGAAGGACTTCCAGCTTTCGCGGATCATGGCCGACCTCGTCGACCTCGTCGCCGCCACCCGGCACTGAACTCAGTACGCCACTCTCACACCGCCCGCATGGGCGCGCCGGATGCCGCCTGTGGGGTGTTTTCGCGCCCATTCCGGTCGGTTGGGCGCGCCGGATGCCGCCGGTGGGGTATTTCCGCGCCCAAGCAGGACGACGATCCAGCAGCGGCGGCGAGGGAAGCGCCAGCGACGAGCCGCACGCGGCGCGAGGAGGAAGCGCAGCGGACGACGAGCCCGCAGTATTACGGACGAGCCCGCAGCGTTACAGGGCGGGCAGCGTTACCGTCGCTGGGAGTCGATCCAGCGTTCGAGCACTGGGCTCGACTCGAAGCTGGTGATCAGGGCGTAGCGCGGCGCGGTGCCGTTGTGCACCACCACGTGCCACAACCGCTGCGTGTCGACCACGAACCGGGCGCCGCGATGCAGCGGGGCGCGGATCTCGGTGGCCGGGTCGGGGAGGCCGTCGGCATCGTTGTCCATCAGCAGCATGTAGCTGTCGGGGTTGTCGGTGAGCTCCACCCAGGAGCGGACGACCCAGCCCTCGTCGTCGGGGTTGAAGCGGTTGTTGTCGTCGCGATGGATCGACTTGATGGCCTGCTCACGGTCCTGCGGCTCGAGCTTGATGATCCGCACCCGGCCGAAGTTGGCACCGACTCCGTCGACGTAGCTGCGCAGCGTGGGCGCGATCTTGGCGTTGGACGTCCACAGTGCGTCTTTGTCGGTCTTGCCCTTGTCCCAGAAGCCGCGGCAGTCGAGCTCGCCGTCGGCCGAGGCCAGCGGGGCGAAGTTGGTGTCGCCGCCGCTCTTCCAGTCCATGTACTCGAGCTGCAGCCACTCCTCTTCGGGAACGTCGAAGTCGGCGTCGGCCAAGGCGACGAAGCCGGTCTCCTGCAAGGCGGAGACACGGTGGTGGGGGGTGTGCAGGGGGATCTGGACGCTCCAGTGGTCCCGCGTCGGCCAGAAGCTCATGGCGTAAATGCTACGTGACCAAACTATGTGGTCGTCGGTTCTGACGACGGAGGAGTCGGCAGCGAGCTGAACACGACCGCTCCGGTCGGGATCTGCAGCTCCTGGCCGACCTCGATGTGGTCGGCGTTGACGATGCCGTTGAGCGCTTTCAGATCGGAAATGCGGACCTGGAACGCCTTGGCGATCTTGTCGAGTGTGTCGCCGGCTTGAACGACGTAGTACGTCTGGACGGTCGTCGTCGTGATGAAGATGGTCGTCGTCGTCGACACGGTGACGATCGGCGGCAGCGTCTCCGAGGACACTCCGTCCTTGCCGCACGCCGCCACCCACAGTGGCAGCATCGCGGCCAATCCGGCCAACACCCCCAACCGCGCCGCTTTCACGGCGGTCGATGCTAGGCGGGTTCGGCCGCCAGATCCATCGCGCCGTACGCTGACGCCA
>DATBKA010000517.1:0-5271 GCA_036556105.1 Ilumatobacteraceae bacterium
GTCGACCCGAAGAAGGCGATCGCCTTGCCGTTGCGGAACACCGGATAGAGCACGGTCACGTCGAGCAGCTGGCCGGCCGTCTTGTACGGGTCGTTGGTGATGAGGACATCGCCCTCGACCAGCCCAGCTGGCGGGTCTTGCTCGAGCACGGCCGCCGCGGCACGGGCCAGCGAGTTGATGTGCCAGGGCGTGCCGGTGACAGCCTGGGCGACCATCCGCCCGCGCTGGTCGAACACTGCGTTGGCCAGGTCGCCGGCCTCGCGCACGATCGGTGAGAACGCGGCGCGCTGCAAGGCGCGGGCCTGTTCGTTGACCGTGGCGATCAGGCTCTGCCACAGCACCTCGAGCTCGATCGGATCGAACGCCATCACATGCTCCTCTCGGCGACCAGTGAGCCGTCGCCGGCGACCTCCACGACCCAACCGGGGCGGATCACCGCGGTGGTCTCACGTTCCTCGACGATTGCCGGCCCGACCAGCCGCTGCCCGCGACCGAGGTCGGTGCGTCGGTACACCGGCGTCTCCACTGCTGCAGCGGCGCGGTCGAAGCGCACGACGCGGCGGACATGGGGTTGGCCATGGGTGTCGCTGACCTCGGCGGTCGGCTCGACCGTGCCCGCGTCGGCGTATGCCGAGAGCCGCCAGGTGACTGCCTCGACGGAGACGTCGGGGATCGTCAGCCCGTAGATGCGCCGGTAGTCGCTCTCGAAGCGTTCGACCACCTGCTGATCGGTGGCCGGCCAGTGCTCGCCTTCGCCGACCCAGATCGTCAGTTCGTTGCCCTGACCGAAGTACCGGGCGTCGATTCCGTAGCGGAACTTGATGTTGCTGCCGGGAACTCCGGCGGCGGCGAGGACACGACGCCCCTCGTCGCGCAACTCGTCGAGCAGGCGGTCGCGCTCGTCGTGATCGATGGCCGTGAGCGAGCGCACCATCGAACGGGCCAGGTCGATGCGCACCGGCGAGACCAATGTGCCGAACGCGCTGAGCACGCTGGCGTTGATCGGGAACACGACTCGCGGCGAGTCGAGCAGCTCGGCCACGCCGCATGCGTGGATCGGGCCGGCGCCACCGAACGCCAGCACGGTGACGCCGCGCAGGTCCTCGCCTTGCTCGACGGCGTGCATGCGCGCCGCTGCTGCCATGTTCTGGTTGACGAGCTCGTGCACGCCGGCCGCCGTGTCGCTGACCGGGAGGCCGAGCCCGTCGGCGACGGCGCGCAGAGCGGACTCGTTGGCGGTGAGATCGAGTGGCATGTCGCCTCCGAGGAAGTACCCGGCGTCGAGCATGCCGAGGGCGAGGTCGGCATCGGTGACCGCCGCCCGCGTGCCGCCCCGCCCGTAGCAGGCAGGGCCGGGGTCGGCGCCGGAGGATTCCGGCCCGACCTTCAACAGGCCCAGCTCGTCGATGCGCGCCAGGCTGCCACCGCCGGCGCCGATCTCGACCAGGTCGACGGACGGGACCGAAACGGGGAACCCGGAGCCCTTCTTGAAGCGGTAGATGCGGGCCACCTCGAACGTGTTCGTGATCTCCGGTTCGCCGCCGGTGATCAGGCACGACTTGGCAGTCGTGCCACCCATGTCGAAGCACAGCAAGCGATCCTCGCCGAGCCGCCGGGCGAACCAGCTGCCGGCCAGGGCCCCCGCTGCAGGGCCGCTCTCGACGAGACGGATCGGGGCTCGTGCCGCGTCGTCGGCCGACACCACGCCACCGTTGGAGAGCATCATCAGCACCGAGCCACCGAAGCCCTCCGCGGCGAGCCACTTCTGCAGCTCGTCGAGGTAGGGCCCGATCACCGGCATCGTCGCCGCGTTGCACGCTGTGGTGATCATCCGCGGGTACTCGCGGATCTGCGGTGAGATGTCGGCGGAAATGCACACGGGAACGCCGAGCTCGCGACGGAGGTGATCGGCGATCAGCCGCTCGTTCGCCGGATTGGCGTAGGCGTTGATGAGGCAGACGCCGACCGACTCGACCTTGGACGCGCGCAGGCTGTCGGTGATCGCTTCGAGATCTTCGCCACTCGGCGCCTCGACGACATCGCCTTGCGGGTTGGTGCGCTCGGCGATCTCGACCACCCGGTCGCGCGGCACAGGTGGGCTTGGGAACTCGATCTGCAAGTCGTACATGTCGTAGCGATGCTCGTCGCGGATGAGCATCGTGTCGCCGAACCCGGCGGTCGTGACGACACCGGCGCGACCGATCTTGCCTTCGATCAACGCGTTGGTGATCAACGTCGTGGCGTGCACGATCGGAGCCGTGATCTCGGCGGGACGCACACCTGCCTTGGCGAGCAGTTGGCGCACGCCCGTGCGCACGCCGTCGAGCGGTGCCGCCGGCGTGGTCAAAGTCTTGTCGACCACCACGCGGCCGCTGTTGGCGTCGATCAGGACGACGTCGGTGAACGTGCCACCGATGTCGACGGCCAGTCGCCAGTCCGGTGACGTCGGGCCATCAACCATTGCGCAGGTCCTCTCGTGGGGGAGCGAAGACATCCAAGATCCACACCTCGTTCAACTCGTCGTCGCCGATGAACACGCTGTCGCCGTGCCACACGTTGCGCGGTGCGAGGTAGACCTCGCCAGGGCCGAGCTTGACTCGGGTCTGGTCGTCGGGCTCGCCGATCCGGAAGTCGAGCGTGCCGCGCACGACGATTCCCAGTTGCTCTTCGACGACGTGATGGTGCAGGAACGACCCGGTCGCCCCGCCGCTGATGCGCCAGAAGCACAGCTGCAGGGACTCGCCGTTGATGATCCGCCGCCGGAAGCCTGCTCTGTCCGTCTCGTTGAACTGGTCGTCGTCGTAGAAGTAGCAGTACTGGTTGCTCAGATCCATCGGCGGTCCTCCAACGACACTTTCAAGAACGAACGGTTCACAACAGTCGATCCATCATCCGCCGCTCGACGTCGTCGAGATGCGATTGCACGGCGGCGACTGTCGGCTTGCGCCGTCCGCTGACGAGCGCGTCGGCGATGGCGCGGTGGGCCGTTGTCGACGAAGCGATGATGTCGTGGACCTCGCGGCGGTTGATCTCGGCGTACAGCAGCGATGCCAACTCCATCGATTCGAACAGCGCGCCGAGCGTCTTGGCGTAGACCTCTTGCAGCAGAGGATTGCCGCAGGCGCGTGCGATCGAGGTGTGGAAGGCGCGGTCGACAGCTCGGAACTCGTCGATCTGCGCGGTGGCTCGCGCCGCCAGTTCGGCGATGTCGGCGCGCTCGTCGTCGGTGGCTCGACGCGCCGCCAGCTCCGACATCGTCGGCTCGATGGTGCGGCGGACCTCGAACAGCTGCCGCACCAAGGCCTTGCGCTCGTCGAGTGTCGGCGACTCGGCGGTGAGGCGGATCTCGGGGAGTCGTTCGGCGACGACGGGCCGATTGCCGCGCCGCTCGAGGTAGCCCGACGCCGTCAGACCTTGGATCGCCTCGCGAACCGATGTGCGGGCGACGCCGAACTGTTCGCACAGCTGCCGCTCGGCGGGCACGGGACTGCCCGGTTGCAGCTCACCGGAGCGGATCGCTTCGAGCAGCTGGGCCCGGATCTCTGCTGAGATCGTCCGCCGTTGCACCGGTGCGAACGGAGTAGTCATCGTCCTCGTATCTAGTCATCGAGATCTGGTCTGGTTGTCAGACCATACCTCTACCAGTGGTGGGTGGTGCGCCTCGGAGGGCGCGCGGACCGTTCAAATACAAGTACGATACAAGTCATGCCTGATTGGGATCCCGAGCAGTATCGCCGCTTTGCCGCCGAGCGTGCCCAGCCGTTTTACGACATGCTCGACCTCATCGATCCCGGCCCCGTGCGTCGGGCCGTCGACCTCGGCTGCGGGCCCGGCGAGCTGACCGCCATCGCCGCCGAGCGGCTTGGCACCGACGAGATGGTCGGCATCGACAACTCCCCGGCAATGCTCGACAAGGCCGCCGGTCACGCTGTACAAGGAGTGCGCTTCGAGTACGGCGACATCGGCGAATGGACCTCCGACGGCGACATCGATCTCGTGCTTGCTGCGGCCAGCCTGCACTGGATCCCGGATCATCCTGCGGTCATCGCCCGGTGGGCCGCCGCACTCCGGCCCGACGGCCAGATCGCGATCCAGGTGCCGGCGAACGCGGCAATGCCCTCCCATGCTGTCGCCCGTGAGCTCGCCGACCGGGCTCCATATCGCCAGCTGTTCGGGCCGAGCGGACCACCGCTCGATCCGGTGCAGGCCTACGTCTTGCAACCGGAGGAGTATGCGCAGATCCTCTACGACCTCGGCTTCGAGCAGCAGCATGTGCGGCTGCAGGTCTACCCGCACGTGCTGCCGAGCACGCGCCACGTCGTGGAGTGGGTGCGCGGCACGATGCTGACGCGCTTCGAGAAGCGGCTCGAGCCCGACGTGTTCGAAGCGTTCGTTGCTGATTACGAGCGTGACCTGCTCGCCGTGCTCGGCGACCATTCACCGCACTTCTTCCCGTTCCGGCGCATCTTGATGTGGGGCCGCCGCCCGTAGTCGGGCCAGCTAGGCCGCGTGCACCAGTTCGACGTCGGCGACGCCGCGCCATTGGTCGATGTCGTGCGCGGTGAGGATCTGCGCGTCGAGCGCGGTCACCCGCTTGAGGCTGGCCACGGCCTCGTGGACGTCGGTGGGCCGTCCCGTCGGGCGATGGTCGAGCACGGCCTCCAACGTGTAGGCGGCGTCGCCGACGCACACGAACCTGCGCCCATCGCCGAACTCGACGTGCATCGCCTGATGGCCTGGCGTGTGCCCCGGTGTCGAGATCAAACGCAGGCCGGGGAGCAGATCGAATTCGTCGTCGTAGTCCCAGTCGGTCGGTTGCAGCTCGGCGAGGTCGCCGGCAAGCACGCCACTGACCTTCTTGGCCCGCTCGCGTGCCCATGCCATCTCCCGGGCACGCACGTACTGCGTCGCGGCTGGGAACGCGGCATTGCGACCGGCATGGTCGAAGTGCAGGTGCGAGTTGACGACCCAGCCGACCTCGTCGACACCGTGACCTGCTTGGCGTAGGCGTTCGTCGATCAACGCGTGACGGGGACAGCGGAGCTCGAACATCGACAACATCGCTCCGAAGTGGGCGGCCGGGTCGGTGCCGCAGCACGCTTCGTGCAGCCCGGTGTCGAAGACGACGACACCGTTGCCGGTGTCGACCGCGAAGCACATCACCGGCACGTCGCCCATGACGCCCTGCGGCTGGCCCTCGTACAGGCCGCCGACGTCGGTGCGAAGATCGCCGCATCGCAAGGCCCACAGCTTCATGAATCGACCGTATCC
>DATBKA010000518.1:0-2094 GCA_036556105.1 Ilumatobacteraceae bacterium
AACACGCCGCCGGACTCACGGACGATGAGGCTCGTCGCCGCGAAGTCCCAGATTCCACCGAGCACGATGATCGAGACGTCGAGCCGACCTTCGGCGACCATCGCCGCATCGAGAGCAAAGCACTGGCTGCGCGGCGTCTCAGGCAAATGGAACAAGCGCGGCACCGAGTTGCGCCAGCCAAGCAACGCACCCTCCCACGGGATCACGATGGTTGACGCCGTGGCCAGCGATGACTCCGTGCCGCAACGCAACGGCTCGGCCCCCTCCACATCGAACGAGCCATCATCAGCGAGCGGCGCGGTCCATGCGCCACCGCCGCGCACCGCCCACCAGCGCCGGCCCCACAGCGGCGCCGAGACCATCCCCAACTCGACGATGCCATCGGCTTCGAGGGCGACGATCGTGCCCCACCCCGGGCGTCCATCGGCGTAGTTGTGAGTGCCGTCGATGCCATCGAAGATCCACCGCCGATTCAACGAGCCTGGGTGGTCTCCCACCTCCTCGCCGAGCACGCCGTCGCCGCCACGCGCCCGCACCAGGTCGAGCATCGCTTGCTCGACGGCGCGGTCGACCTCGGACACGGGAGTGCCATCGACCTTCGTCGTCGTACGCAGCGCCTCCGACCGGAAGTGCTGACGCGAGATCGCGTCGGCCGCGTCAGCCAAGCGATGGAGGAACGTGATGTCCTCGGAGACGACCATCGCCACAGCATTGCAGACCGCCGCGGCGTCACGCCTGGTGGCCGAACTACGTTGGCCCGATGAAGATCGGGCTGTATTCGATGAACTTCGGGACGTGCGCCGACCCAGATGTCGCCGTCGAGATCGCCCAGCACGCCGAGGCCGCGGGGTTCGAATCGGTGTGGACCGGTGAGCACGTGGCGCTGCCGCGGCATCCACCGGAGTGGTTCACGATGCCGTCGACGCTTCCGTTCCTCGACACCGTCGTGGCGATGACGTTGCTGGCCGCGCACACCTCGACGTTGAAGATCGGCAGCGGCGTCCTCGAGCTTCCCCTCCACCATCCCGTGCGGCTTGCTAAACAGCTGGCCAGCATCGACCACATCTCCCACGGCCGGCTCGTGGTGGGTGTGGGTGTCGGCTACCTCGAGCCGGAGTTCAAGGCGATGGGGGTTGACCTGTCGGAACGATCGGAACGGATGGACGAGTTCATCGGCGCGATGCGAGCACTGTGGACGATGGCCGAACCGGAGTTCCACGGCCGTCACGTCGACGTCGACGGCGTCGATGCCCACCCGCGCCCGGTGCAGCCCGGCGGCCCTCCGGTGCTGATCGGCGGCCTGAGCGGCTTGGCCCGACGGCGCGCCATCCGCTCGGCGAACGGCTGGTTCGCCTACAACACGACCGTCGAGTGGACTCGCGACATCCTCAAGGTGATCGCCGACGAGACAGAGCAGATCGGCCGTCCGGCCGAGCTCGGACGGTTGGAGCTGACGATCATCCCGGCCGGCCTGTTCGATCGTGACGTGGCGGACCAGTACGCGGAGCTCGGTGTCGATCGGGTGATCGTGCTGCCGCGTCCCGACGCGCCGACCGACACGCCGCACGTGCCTGTTCCGGTCGACGAGATCCGCACCACGATCGACACCATCTCCTCCCAACTCGACCTCTGAGGTGGAGCGGTCCGGCGCAAATCGCCGCCGAGGCAACTGGTAACTTCACGGCCCTGGCTCGCCGACGCAGGGGAGGTCGCCACGATGAGGCGCAGCACGGATCGGATTCTCACCACCCACGTGGGTGCGTTGCCTGCTCCACACGACGTGTGGGCCCGCCGCGACGTCTCCGACGAACGCCTGCATGAGGCGGTCGCCGAAGTGTGCGACGCGCAGCGTCGCGCCGGTGTCGACTTCATCAACGAAGGTGAGCTCACCAAAGGTGGCCACTGGACGGAGTACCTCGCGGCCCGCCTCGGCGGATACGAGCCGGCCGGACATCCCGGCGCGCTCGGCCAGTTGCTGCTGTCGAGCACCGACTGGGTCGAGTTCCACGACTTCTACATGGCAGTGCTCCAGAACGGGACGCTGTTCGAGCAGTCCGGCGCGGCGCAGCACGTGCCCGAGGGCGCCGAGGAGAC
>DATBKA010000519.1:0-1768 GCA_036556105.1 Ilumatobacteraceae bacterium
CCGGCTCCACGCGTGCATGGCGCGTGCGTCGCGACAGATCAGCATGCGCGGTTGATCAGTGGAAGCTGTGTGCGTCGTCAGGCCACGAGCCGTCGCGGACCTCGCGTACGTAGGCCGTCGTCGCGTCGATGGCGGCCTTGCCCAGGTTGGCGTACTGCTTGGTGAACTTGAGGGTCAGGTCGCTGAGCCCGAGCACGTCGTGCAGCACCAGTACCTGCCCGTCGCACGAGGGACCGGCACCGATGCCGATCGTCGGGATGGACAGCTTCTTGGTGATGTCCGCGGCCAGATCGAGCGGCACACCCTCGACCACCACGGCGCAGGCCCCGGCTTGCTCGACGGCGTGAGCGTCTTCGAGCACTCGTTCACGGCTGCCCGCCTCGAACCCACCCGTGCGGCCCTGCACCTTGTGACCACCCATGCGGTGCACGCTCTGCGGTGTGAGGCCGATGTGGCCGACGACGGGGATGTCGACGCGGGTCAGGGCATGGATGGTCTCCGCCATAACGACCCCACCCTCCAGCTTCACGCACTCGGCGCCTTCCTTCATCAGCCGGATCGAGCTCTCCACCGCTTGCTGCGGGCTGACCTGATACGAACCAAAGGGCAGATCGCCGACGATCAGAGCGCGCGGCTTGGCCTTCGAGACCAGACGGACGTGGTACACCATCTCATCCAGAGCAACCGGGATCGTCGTGGCCTCGCCTTGCACGACCATGCCGACGGAATCGCCGACCAGGATCATGTCGACACCGGCGAGATCGACGAGCTTGGCGAACGTGGCGTCGTAGGCGGTGATCATGGCGATCTTCTCGCCGAGCGCCTTCATCCGCGCCAGTTCTGGCACGGTGACCTTCGGGCGTTGATGCGTCTCGTTGGTCATGAAGCTGCTGCCTCCCTGAACCGGGGTGCCTGGTGGCGTGGTGGTGACCCCGACGCACCGTCCAAACTACCGACCCTGGTGCTGGTTCGGAAAGCCGCACATCCACACCGGCGTCACACGCCGGCCCGGAAGGCGCTGGGACACAGGTCACGGTAGCTCGGTGCGCCGCCGATCGAGTGGGCCTCGATCACGGCGCGAGTGCACGCCAGGGCGAAGCAGTCAGCTGCGGCCGCCAGTAGCCCGTTGAGCACACCAGGGCGGGTGTCAGCGCGACGCAGGCCAGTGGCCGCGGTGGTCGCCAGCTGATGCTGACCCGTGGCGAGCGTGAAGATCGTGTCGCCGTCGAACATCGCGTGGACGGGGCGGACGGCGCGAGCGAGGCCATCGTGGGCGACGGCTGCCACCTTGCGGCATTCGGCTTTGGTGAGCGCCGCGGTGGTGGCGACGACGCCGATGGTCGTGTTGAGGGGAAGGGTGGGTGGTCGCGTTGCCTCCGCCAACGCCTGACGCTCGGTCACCGACGGTCGCCGCAGCGCGATCCCTTCGTGGAAGTGGGGCAGCCCGGAGCGCGCATCGATCAGCCGGCCGCCGGCGTTGACCACGGCGAGCGCGCCGACCACGACACCGTCGTCGAGGACGACCGCCGCGGAGCCGACGCCGCCTTGCAACCCGCCGGCAAGGGCACCGGTGCCCGCGCCGACAGTGCCCATCGGTACGTCACCGCGCCGAGCCGCGTCGCAGGCGCGATGCCCGAACGACGCGTCCGGCCGGTTGGCAAAGTTGCCACCGCGGCCGAGGTCGAAGATCACCGCGGCGGGCACGATCGGCACGACGTGATGCGGATCAGGTCCCACCGGGAAGCCGAGGTGCCGTTCTTCGTGCCAG
>DATBKA010000520.1:0-6805 GCA_036556105.1 Ilumatobacteraceae bacterium
GGTCGAGGCGGGCGTGAGGTATGACTGCGGTGCGAATCACGTGAACGGGCTGCGCGTCCACAGCTCGCCCGTGTCGGTGCTCGCCACCAGCTCCGGCTGGCCACCGAGCTCGACGACCTCGATCGGCCCGGGGAACCCGTACAGCTCGACGGGCTCGTGGGCGTTGGCGGTGACGCCACGCGGCAGCCGCTCGATCTGCATCGTCGGCATCAGCACTTCGAAGGGGCCGGCGGCGTCGCACAGCCGGGCCGCCATGTTGACCGCCGAGCCGATGTAGTCGTCGCCCTCGAACAGCAGCGCGTGGCCCGTGGCCAGACCGACGCGCAACGCCAGTGGCGCGCACACCTCAGCAGAACGGTGCTCGAGGTCGAGAGCGAACGCGACGGCGTTGATCTGCTCGATCGACACCACCATGCAGCCATCGCCCAGCCACTTGGCGATGCGCACGCCGCGCTCGCTGGCGATCTCGCGCACGAGGGACCGGAATGCGCCGAGCAGGCGGCCGGCGGCGTCGTCGCCGAACGCGGCCGTGTAGTTGGTGAACCCGGACAGGTCCACGAACGCGAAAGTACGAGGGACACGCATGCCGGCTGTCAGAGTAGCCGGGGTCGTGACCTGGGCGACCGATCTCGCGAGGTGCGTGCCCGCTGCTGTCTGTAGGGTTCAGTCATGGCAGCTCGGTTCACCTACTCGCGCTGGGACGGCACGCAGCGCGGCTTCGAGCTCGACGCCGACAGCCTGTTCGACGAGCTGACCGATGACCTGCTGTACCACGGCGACGTCAACTCGGCCCTGCGGCGGATGATGCAGGAAGGGATGCGCGACCGCAACGGCGACCGGTTGCAGGGCCTGCGCGAGATCATGGAGCGGCTGCGTCAGCAGCGGCAGGACCGCCTCGACCAGTTCGATCTCGGCGGGGTCTACAGCGAGATCGCCGACGAGCTCAACGACATCGTCGATGAAGAGCGGCACGCAATCGAGAACGCGACGGCCGCGGCCGAGCGCAGTGGCGACGAACGCCGGGCGCAGACGGCACGCGACGCCGCATCCGAACGCAACTTCCGACTCGACATGCTGCCGGAAGACCTCGCCGGCAAGGTCCGCGAGCTGCAGTCGTACGACTTCGAGTCGGCAGAGGCGGCGCAGCGGTTCGAGGAGCTGCTCGACAAGATCCGCCAGCAGCTGATGCAACAGATGGTGGATCAGATGTCCGGGGCGATGCAGAGCATGTCACCGCAAGACATGCAGCGGATGAAGGACATGATCGCCGGGCTCAACGAGATGCTCGAGCGGCGCGAGCGCGGCGAGGATCCGCAGTTCGAGCAGTTCATGGAAGAGTTCGGCGACTTCTTCCCCGAGAACCCCCAATCGCTCGACGAGTTGCTCGAACAGATGGCCAAGCGCATGGCGGCCATGCAGGCGATGATGAACTCGATGACGCCCGAGCAGCGGGCGCAGTTGCAGCAGCTTGCCGATCAGCTGCTCGAAGACATGGACCTGCGCTGGCAGATGAGCCAGCTCAGTCAGAACCTGCAGGCCATGTACCCGCAGATGGGCTGGCAGCAGGGCTACCAGTTCGAGGGCAGCGACCCGATGGGCATGGCCCAGGCGATGCAGACCATGCAAGACCTCGGCGACCTCGACCAGCTGGAGAACCTGCTGAAGAGCGCGACCAGTCCCGGCGCGCTGGCCGAGGCGGACATGGATCGGGTCCGCGATCTGATGGGCGACGACGCCGCCCGGTCACTGCAACGCCTCGCTGAGCTGACCAAGATGCTCGAGGAGGCAGGGCTGATCGAGCAGAAGGAGGGTCGCCTCGAACTGACGCCGAAGGGGCTGCGCAAGATCGGGTCCAACGCGCTGCGCGATCTGTTCGACAAGCTCGCCAAGGACAAGGTCGGGCAGCATCAGGTCGATCGGCTTGGTCAGGGTCACGAGCGCACGTACGAGACGAAGCACTACGAGTACGGCGACCCGTTCAACCTCGACCTGCACCGCACGATCCGCAACGCCCTCCGGCGCAACGGAACGGGCACTCCGGTGCGGTTGTCACCCGACGACTTCGAGATCGAGAAGACCGAGCACCTCACTCGTTCGTCGACGGTGCTGATGCTCGACCTGTCGCTGTCGATGCCGATGCGCGACAACTTCCTCCCCGCCAAGAAGGTGGCGATGGCGTTGCATTCGCTGATCACGTCGCAGTTCCCTCGCGACTACATGGGGATCGTCGGGTTCAGCGAGACGGCGCGGATCCTCACGGCTGCGCAGCTTCCCGAGGTGTCGTGGGACTTCGTCTACGGCACCAACATGCAACACGGGTTCCTGCTGGCCCGCCACCTCCTGGCCAAGCAGACCGGCACCAAGCAGATCATCATGATCACCGACGGCGAGCCGACCGCGCACATCACGCAGCGCGGCGACGTGTTCTTCAACTACCCGCCCGTGCCGGAAACGATCGAAGCGACGCTGCGCGAAGTGATGCGCTGCACGAAGGACAACATTCGCATCAACACGTTCATGCTCGACGCCAACAGCTACCTCAAGTCGTTCATCGAGAAGCTGACGTCGATCAACCGTGGCCGGGCGTTCTTCACCACTCCGGAAACGCTCGGCGACTACGTGCTCGTCGACTTCATCGAGCACAAGAAGCAGTTGGCCCGCGGTCGCGGCGCCCGTCGCGCCGTCTAGGGAGAACTTTGGTCCCACGCGGCCGGCACGGCCGCGTGCGACCACACTTCGTCGGTCAAACGGCTTCGACGAGCACGCCCGGTCGATTCCCGAGCAACGCCGCCAGATCGCCCGGATCGGACGTGAGGATCAGGGAGGGAGCACACTCGATCGCTTCGGCCACGACGAGGGCGTCGATGGTTGCCGACGAGGCTGCGCCGAGCAGCTCACCAGCGAGGCGGGCGATCCTCTCGGTCAACGGCCGCTGCGGGGCCGTCTGGGCGAGCACCAGGTTGACGGGAGCATCCCGGGGGCCGTTGCCGCGAACGGTCCCGGCGACGACGACCATCGGAACTCGGATGTCGGCGTTTCTCGCCCGCGCAGCTGCGATGCGTGCTCTCAGGGTGTGGTTGTTGCGGGCGATTCCGATGACTGCTCCAGCGTCGAGGACAATCGTTCGTCCATCTCGTTCCACCATCGTTCTCCCTCGGCGAGCTCTTCCTCGCTCAACGGTCCGTACATCTCGTCGAGCTTGTCGAGCAGCTCCATGATCGGATCCTTCTGGAGGCGGGCGCGCAGAGCCTCGACGACATATGCCGAGACCTCTCCGGGCCCGACGCGCGTCTTCAGCTCGGTGAGCACGTCTTCGTCGATGGTGATCGTGATCCGCTGAGCAGGCACGGTGTCATCGTATCATACGTATGATCATATGATCTGGCGCCGGTGAGGTAGGGTTCACCCGACGTGAGGGGGTGTCGGAGATGGAGGTCTCTGCCTCGGCCGAGTCTGGACGAATCTCTCATCTCACGCGAGACGCGACTCGCCTTGTCCTGATCAGTTTCCTCGGCCTGTATCTCGAGCTGACGTTCATCCGGTGGGCACCGATCCAGGTCCGGCTGCTGGCGTACTTCTCCAACTACGTGCTCATCGCCGCCTTGCTCGGCTTGGGTCTCGGGATGATGCTGTCCGGACGCCGACGGAGACTGCTCGTCGCCTTCGCGCCGGCGCTTGTGGTCATGGTGGTCGCCGTGCTGGTCTTGGAGCGCCGCAACTTCGTCGTGCCGCTCGTTGCCAATGACCAATTCGTCTGGAACTACCTAGCGACGATCAAACCATCCGGTCTCTTGGCCTACGGCGTGCTCGTCGCCTTCTTCCTCGCCGTCGCCGGCCTGTTCGCGCTCGTCGGCCAGGAGGTCGGGCGCGCCCTGCGACCCTTCGCTTCGCTCACGGCGTACTCGTGGAACATCCTCGGCAGCGTCCTCGGGGTGGCCGGCTTCGCCGTCGTCAGCTACTTGGAGGCACCACCTCCGGTCTGGTTCGCGGTGGGCGGTCTGACGCTGCTCGCCTACATGTGGACGGCGGCGACCCCCAAGGCTTTTGCGCTCGCACTGATCTGCACGGCTGCAACCGTCGTGATCGTCGCCGTCGACGCCACATCCGGCGACGTTGCCCGGTACTGGTCGCCGTATTACGAGATCGAGACGACCTCGATCGTCCGTGATGGCAAGCGGATCGGTAGCAACATCACGGTGAACAAGGACAGCCATCAGCAGGCACTCGACCTGTCGACCGGGACGACGACGAGCAGCGACTACATCGCCGGCCGCGCCCGCATCTACAACCTGCCGTACTTGTTCACCGATGCTCGAAACGTGCTCGTGGTCGGTGCAGGCACCGGCAACGACGTGGCCGCGGCCATTCGCAATGCTCCAGGTGCACATATCGATGCCGTCGAGATCGATCCGGTGATCGCCCGACTCGGGAAGTCGCTGCATCCGGAGCATCCCTACGACGACGCGGCGGTCGACGTCACCATCGACGATGCGCGCTCGTTCTTGACCAAGCACGACAGGAAATACGACTTGATCGTCTTCGGTTTCCTCGACTCTCATCGGCTCTTCTCGCACATGTCGAGCGTTCGCATGGACAACTACGTGTACACGCGTGAGAGCCTGCGCAGGGTGCGTGATCGTCTCACCGACGGTGGCGTCGTCGCGATCACCTTCACGGTGCACGAGAAGTGGATCGCCGATCGGATCTTCACTGTCATGACCGACGCGTTCGGTCACCCGCCGCTCGTCTACCAAGGTGATGCGAACGGCTACGGGACGACCTTTCTCGTCGGTCGCGCGCCGCTGACGATACCCCCCGGGGCGCGGGCCGTCGACATGGCGACGGCAGAGCGCGAGGTCTTCGCCGACCGGGAGCGGATCACATGGCGGTACTCGGAGACAGAGGGATATCTGGACACGGCCCTCTTCTCCGACAGGGCCGAGTTGCTCTCCGACGACTGGCCGTTTCTGTACATGCGGTCGCGCACGATCCCGCCGAACTACCTGCTCGCGCTCGTGCTTACGTTCGCGGCGTCGCTCCTCCTCGTGTGGCGCGCAGTGCCGACGATCGACGTGAGGCGTCCGGCGAACTGGAACTTCTTCATGTTGGGTTCAGCGTTCGCGCTGCTTGAGACGCGAGGCATCACCGAGATCGCTCTCGTCTTCGGCTCGACGTGGATCACCAACACCATCGTGATCGGCGCCATCCTCATCGTGATCCTTTTCGCCAACGTCGTCGTGTCGAAGTGGCGCCCACCGCTCCGATACGTCTATCTCGGGCTGTTCGCCGCCGTTCTGATCGACTACGTGCTTCCGCTGCAGCGCGTCCTCGGGCTGGCGTTCTGGGCCCAGGTCGTCCTCGCCGGTCTCCGGGTCGCCGCCCCGATGTTCTTCTCGGGCATCGTGTTCGCCCGCTGGTTTCAGCGCACCGACGCCCCGAGCGCCGCGCTCGGTGCCAACCTCATCGGCGCCGTACTCGGCGGGCTGCTCGAGTACCTGTCGCTGATCGTCGGGCTTCGCATGCTGTACCTGTTGGCGCTGCTCTTCTACCTCGGATCAGCCGGCATCGGCTTCCGACTCGTTCGGCCATCAGAACGAGTTGCGTCGGTCGGCGCGTTCGCCGGCGACTGATCAAGCGCGGCGAACTTTGGTCTGGCACGGACACCATCGCCTCGAGTGACCAGACTTCGCCGCGGAAGGGAACCGAATCGGGGTCTCACGGCTCTCAGGAGTTGAATGAGTGAGGTGACCGTGGGTGACGTTCCGCTGAGAGTGCCGGTCGATGTCGTCGTTCACGAGTCATTCGAGGAGCTCTACCAGCGCGAATACGTCG
This sequence comes from Ilumatobacteraceae bacterium, assembly GCA_036556105.1. Taxonomy (GTDB): domain Bacteria; phylum Actinomycetota; class Acidimicrobiia; order Acidimicrobiales; family Ilumatobacteraceae; genus JAENVT01. Next base: position 5,833 of record DATBKA010000520.1, read on the forward strand.
GCCTGGTACGCCTGGCGATGGTGCTGGTCGACGAGCAAGAGCTGGCCGAGGAAGTGGTGCAGGACGCGTTCGCGGCGCTGTACCTGCGCTACCGCCTGGTGACGAGCCCGCTGGCGTACGTGCGTGCTTCGGTGCTGAACGGCAGCCGCAAGGTGCTGCGCCGCCGCCGCCTCGTGCGCCGATACGGCACACCGCCGGCCGACGACGCCGCCCTCGAGTACAACCACGTTCTCGATGCCGTGCGCCGGTTGCCGGCGCGACAGCGCGCCGCGATCGTGCTGCGCTACGAGCTGCAGCTCACCGACGCCGAGATTGCCGACACGTTGAACGTGCCGATCGGGACGGTGAAGTCGACGTTGCACCGTGCCGTCGCCCGGTTGAGAGAGGAGTTCGACAATGACTGACCTGGACGACCTATTGCGCGGCGCGATGAGGTCGACGCGCCGACCGATCGATGCCCGGCCGTCGATGAGCGACGTACGCCGGCGAGCTCGCCGCCGTAACCGGCGGCGGATGGCAACGATGGCCGGCGTGGTCGGGGTTGCCGGTGTGGCAACGACGGCACTGATCATCCGCCGCGACTCGACCGCACCGGCGCGCGTCGGCGATGCGGGTGAAGCAGCGTCCACCACGTACGTTCCCGGTGTCGCATCGACCACGATCAGCATTCCCGGGGTGACGGAGACCAACGTATCGGCCGGCCTCGTCTGGAATGCGTTGTCGGCTATCGGCATCGCGCCTGCGGACGAAACTGAAGCGGCCACTATGCCCACACCCGATCTGATCGGATGCACGTCTGACATCTGCCGACCAATGTTTGCGTATGTGGTGTGGCACGAGATCGCCCGCGCGCTGGGTTTTGGCGACGTCTTCGCGATGCAAGAACTCAACCCGAACGTCGACTTCGGCGTTCCTCCGGTCGACGGCCAGGTTTTGCAGACCAGCTACTCGTCCGTCGTTCCGACGACCTGGC
>DATBKA010000521.1:0-2141 GCA_036556105.1 Ilumatobacteraceae bacterium
GTCGCGAAGCGTGGCGATGCGCTTGTTCTCGCGCTCGCGCTCGTCGTCGGCAGCACGCAAGGCGACGGCCATGGCGATGATTCCACCCACGTTGTGCGTTCCGCTACGACGCTCGCGTTCTTGTCCGCCGCCGACCAGCAACGGCTCGAAGTCGGCACCGCCGCGAGCCATCAGCAGACCGACGCCCTTCGGACCACCGAACTTGTGCGCGGACAACGCGAGCAGGTCGACGTGCGGAGTGATCGAGCGCAAGTCGAGCCACGACGCCGCTTGAACCGCATCGGTGTGGAAGATCGCGGTCGGCGCAGCGTGCCGGACCACGGCGGCAACTGCCTCGAGATCGGTGATCGTCCCGACCTCGTTGTTGACCGTCATCACGCTGACGACGGCGACGTCGTCGGTGGCCGACAACGCGTCGGCGACCGCCTCGAGGTCGACGTGCCCTGAGTGGTCGACGGCCACGAGGCGACCCGCACGCGACTCGACCGCGTGCAGCACGGCATGGTGCTCGACGGCCGGGCACACGGCGACACCGTGACGTCGTTGGAGCGCTCCGAAGATGGCCGTGTTGTCCGCCTCGGTGCCGCCGCTGGTGAAGATGACCTCACCGGGTCGGCAGCCGAGCACGTCGGCGACGTCGTCGCGCGCTTCGTCGATCGACTTCCGCACCTGCCGGGCGAAGCGATGGGAGCCGGAAGGATTGGCGAAGTCCTCGGTGAGGTACGGCAGCATCGCCGCGACGGCATCGGCGCGCATCGGCGTCGTCGCCGCATGGTCGAGATACGTGTAGGCCTCGCGCACGCGTCCAGGCTAGGCCCGCCCGCTGGCCCGTGGCAGCGCTCGTAGTCGAAGATGTGTGCATGGATGGCTACACCAGCTCGACGTACGGCGACGCGTTCGCCGACGTGTACGACGACTGGTACGCGGACCTGGGCGATGTGCCGGCGATCGTCGATCTCGTCGCCGCCCTCGCCGAAGCGCATCCGTCGCTGCCGGTGCTCGAGCTCGGGGTCGGAACCGGACGGCTCGCCATCCCCCTCGCGGCTCGCGGCCTGAGCGTTGTCGGGATCGACGCCAGCGCGGCGATGCTCGCCAAGCTGGCCGCCAACGACCCGCGCCAGACCGTGTGTGCTCACCTCGGTGACATGGTCGAGGAGCTACCCGACGGCCCCTTCTCGGTCGTGTTCGCCGCCTTCAACACGTTCTTCAACGTGCTGACCGAGTCGCGCCAGCACGCATGCTTCACCGCCGTCGCCGCGCTGCTGCCTGCTGGCGGCGTGTTCTTGATCGATGCCTTCGTGCCCGAGCCGAGGTCCGGCTCGACGGTGTCGGTGCGTTCGATGACGACCGACTCGGTCGTGCTCAGCGTCGTTGCTCACGACGAGCAGACGCGAGTGGCCCAAGGCCAGTACATCTCGATCAGCGAGGAGGGCGGAGTGCGCCTCCGCCCGTGGGCGATCCGCTACGCCACGGTCGCACAGCTGGATGCGATGGCCACCGCCGCGGGCTTCGTGTTGGCCGAGCGATTTGCGGACCCGCAACGCTCGCCCTTCGATGTCGAAAGCTCACGTCACGTGAGCATCTATCGCACAAATCACATTCCCGTCCCCCCGCCCCACGATGTGAAGTCCTAAGCTGAACCTAACTGTGAGCCAACTGCGTCTCAATCCACTCACCGGGCGGTGGGTCACCATTGTGGCCGAGCGTGCTGAGCGCCCTACCGACTTCGCTCCGCGCGCCCCGCAGGTCGAAGCAGATCCGGCTCGTCCTTGCCCGTTCTGTCCCGGCAACGAGGAAGTCACCTTGCCCCCGCTGGAAACCATCGACACCGGTGGCACCTGGCAGATGCGGGTCATCCCCAACCTCTATCCCGCGTTCGACGGCGACGAGCCGTTCGCCGTCCACCATCGCGGCCCCGTCCACGTCGAAGCCGAGGCAAGCGGCACCCATGAGGTGTTCGTGCTGACTCCCGAGCACGATTCGGGTGTGCACGCGCTCAGCGACGCCGAAGCAGCCGAGATGATGGGGGTGCTGAAGCGCCGCTTTCTCGAGCACGCGGCCACCGCCAACGTGCGCTACACGCAAGCGATCATCAATCACGGTCGCGAGGCTGGTGCATCGATCGCCCATCCACACGGCCA
>DATBKA010000522.1:0-5501 GCA_036556105.1 Ilumatobacteraceae bacterium
TCGGTGACGGTGGTCGACGCGTCGATGCTGACGATGTCGGGGCGCGGCACCATGACCTCGCGCGCCACGGTGTCGCCGAACTCGATGATGCTCTCGATCAGCTCTCGCTCCTCGTGCTCGACGACGCCCTCCTGGCTGGCCACTTCGACGATGCCGAGCAACTCGGACTCGGATACGAACGGTCCTTGCTCGAGCCCTTTGCCGCGCACGATGACGTTGGTGAGCCCGATCAACCACTTGGAGATGATGCGCAGCGGCGGGAAGGCGACGAGTGCAGCGGTCGGTCGAGCGGTGGCCAGCGCGGCGTTCTGCGGATGCTGCACCGCGTATGTCTTCGGCACGGCCTCGGCGAGGACGAAGAACACCAACACGTTGGCGATCACACCGACGATCACGCCGACGGTGCCCCACAGACGCGCTGAGAGAATGCCTGTCAGCGTGGCCTGGACCGTCTGGCAGATGTTGACGGTGAGCAGCAGCGGATTGACCCACCGCTCCGGGTTCCCGACGAGGCGCTGCAACGTGTGCGCTGCCTTGCCACCGGAGTCGGCCATCGCCGCAGCCTTGGTCTTGGTGATCCGCGACAGACCCATCTCGGCGATCGACGTGAAGATCAGCACAATGAGCAACAGGAAGATCGCCAGCAGCATTGCCAGGTCGACGGTCTGGAAGGCGATCATCCGGCAACGTGCTCCTGCCGAAAGCCCGCGGGTGCCGGGCCGTGCCAATGATGCGCTTCCAACAACTCGCGCTCGCGGGCCTGCATGGCGAGTCGCTCGCCTTCGTCGGCATGATCGTGACCGAGCACATGGAGCACGCCGTGCACGACGAGCAGCGCCAGTTCGTCGTCGATGTTGCCGGCGTGTTCGGCGCACTGCCGCGACGCGACCGCCGGGCAGATCACGACGTCGCCGAGCAGCAGCGGCATGTCGGCCGGGTCGGGAGGGGCGCGGTCCGGCCCGCGACTCGGCGGTTGGCCGTGCTGCACGATCTCCGCTTCGGACGCATCGATGGGGAAGGCCAGGACATCTGTGGCACCGGGCTTGCCCAGGTAGCTCTCGTTGAGCTCAGCGATCTGCAGCTCGCCGACGAACAGCACCGCCAGTTCGGCGAGACCGCGCACACCCTCGGCGATCAGCACCTCGTAGGCCAGCTGTTGCCAGCGGCCGAGGTCGACGCGCACGTCGCTCTGCTCGTCGGCGCAGAACACCTCGGGTACGCCTTCGCCGCCGACTCGCTGCTGACGAGCCAACCGCGGCCGCCCGTCGTCGTTCACGATCCCGCGGCCCTGCGTTCGTCGGCCCGACCGTAGGCGGCGACGATGTCGGCGACGATCTTGTGGCGGACGACGTCGCCGGTGCCGAGGCGGACGAAGGCGAGGCCGTCGATGCCGGCCAGCGTGTGCTCGAGACCGAGCAGACCACTGCGCCCGTCCGGCACGTCGACTTGTGTCGTGTCGCCGGTGACGACGACCTTCGAACCGAAGCCGATACGGGTCAGGAACATCTTCATCTGCTCAGGCGTGGCGTTCTGCGCTTCATCGAGGATGATGAAGCTGCTGTTCAGCGTGCGGCCGCGCATGAACGCGAGCGGGGCGACCTCGACGGCCTGCCTTTCCAGCAGTCGCTGGGCGCCCTCGGGCTCGACCATGTCGTACAACGCGTCGTACAGGGGACGGAGATACGGGTCGATCTTGGCCATCAAGTCGCCAGGGAGGAAGCCCAACCGCTCGCCGGCTTCGACGGCAGGACGAGTGAGGATGATCCGTTGCACCTGCTTGGTCTGCAGCGCCTGGACGGCCATCGCCACAGCAAGCCAGCTCTTGCCGGTGCCGGCCGGGCCGAGCCCAAACGTGATCACGTTGTTGCGGATCGCATCGATGTAACGCTTCTGCCCGGCCGACTTCGGACGCACCGGTCGGCCCTTGGCACCGCGCATGATGTCGTCGGTGAGAACGGCACTCGGCCGCTCGTTGTCGTGCATCATCGCGATCGACCGCCGCAGCAGTCCCTCCTCGATGTGCTGGCCACTCTGCAGCAGCACGATGAGCTCTTCGAACAACGCACTGACCAACTCCGCTTGCGGTCCGTCGATGGTGATCTCGTTGCCACGAACGATGATGGTCGCCTCGGGGAAGGCTGCTTCGATGGCGCGCAGGTTGGCGTCGCGCTGGCCCAGGAGTGCGGGCATCAGATGCGCACCGGGCACGATGACGCTGTACACCCGAGTGATCGATGTCATGCGGTGGGTGCGGTCATGGGGTAGTCGGGCCCGAAGTGCGACTCATTTGCCCATACGGTAGCGAACTGGTATCGCTTCCGCGCCAGAAGCAGCAGCGCAGCGAGCGAACGAGTGAGAGCGAAGCACTAGCGCGGCGTGGCGATGCGCTCGTCGGATACCTCGATCGCTGATCGTCTCTTCGGGCGGTCCGTGTACGCCGAGCTCGCCGCGAAGTCGATGCCGTAGTACCTGGAGACGTCGAGCGGGAGGAGCGGCGCGCCAGATGTGACCATTCGCGCCAACCGCTCCATCATCAGCGCGACTCCGCCGTCGTCGTTCGGCTGGTTGTATTCGGGCGAGTCGAAGACCAGCAGCACGCCTTCGGCGGCCTCCGTGCCGAGCACGTCGCGAGCCATCCTGGCCAAAGCACCTCGTGCTGCGAACCGGGGATGCACGACGACGAAGAGGATGTAGTGGACGGCGCCGCGCCGCGAGTGCTCGGCGAAGCGGCGCTCGAAGTACGGAGCGCTCAAGTACCGGGTGGCAGCGATGTCGGTGGCGATCAGGACCATGGCCACCGGCTCCTCGTCGGCCCACAGCACCCAGAGGCGGTTGGTCGGGTCTGCGACGGCCGACTCGAACTCGGAGCGGAACAGCATCTCCCGACTGGCCGAGGATTCAGCGGTGCGCCGGTAGGCAGACTCGTAGAGGCTCCACAACCGCTCGAGCAAGCCGCGCTCGACCGCTGCATTGTGCCTCGTCACATACATTCTGTCGTCTTTCTAGCGCGTTCGGTGACTGCTCGCGCGGATCAAACCACCCCTTGTGTAATTCCGCCGCATCATGTAGCCTAACGAGACGCTTTGGACGGGTCGCGGATGCGGTTCGTCCAGGGAAGACGGGCAAAGGGAGGCGTATTGAAGCGGGCGCTAGCCCCCCTCACATGGTGGGCGATCGGTATCGGGTACGTGTTGGCGCTGGCCATCGTCTCGACACGCGTCTCCTGGCTGGGCACCGCCGCCTACGTGGCCGCCGCCTTGGCACTCGTCGCCGCCACCTTCGTCGCCGCCAAGGTGCACCGGGTCAACCGCAAGTTCATCGCTGCCGTCGGTGCCATCGGCAGCTTCTTTGCGGCCTCGCAGATCGTCGACAGCCTGGGCGACAGCGCGACCTTCGGGCGCGCCTCCGACATCCTCGGCCTCTGTGGGTCGATCTCGATCATCATCGCCCTGATCCACATGCTCAGCGGACGGGCCTCGGCGAGCCTGCGCTCCGTGCTCGGCGACGCGCTGATCGTCGGCCTTGGCGGCTGGCTGATCAGTTGGGTGGCAATGATCGAGCCGACACTGCTCAATCGCGGCGGCTCGCTCGGCGAAGCGATCCTCAACAGCGCCTACCAGCCGGTGGGCACGGTGGTGCTGTTCCTACTGGTGCTGTTGCTCTTCTCGCGCTCCGGCAATCGCCAACCGGCGGTCTGGCTGGTCACGGTCGCCATCGGTCTCAACCTCGTCGGCGACGTGCTGTGGGGCTTGCACAGCGCCGGCCACATCGGCGAATGGGCAAACAACCAGGCGATGGCCGCCTATGTCGCCGCCTACTTCACCGCGGCCGGGGCGTTCCTGCACCCGACGGTCATCTGGTTGAAGCGTGCGTCGAGCGAGCCGGCGACCAACCGCATGTTCGCCCGCCTGATCCTCACGACCTCGTCGCTCGTGATCCCGGTCATCGCCCTCGCCGCCTCCGGGCCCAACGATCCGACCGATGGGCTGGTGCGTTCCTTCTCCGCGCTCGTGCTCGCCGGTGCGGTCACGCTGCGTGTCACCCAGTCGGTCCGCGACAACGGGCGCACTCAGAACCATCTCCGCCTCAGCGCCCAGACCGATGCTCTGACCGGGCTGCCGAACCGGCTGCTGCTGCTCGACCGGATCAACGAGTGCCTCCGCATCGCCTGGCAGTCCGACAGCCACCCAACCCTGTACTTCGTCGACCTCGACCGCTTCAAGAACATCAACGACAGCCTCGGCCATGCCGCCGGTGACGAGGTGTTGAAGATGGTCGCGCTACGGCTCAGCAAGGCCGCCCCCGAGCATTCGACCGTCGCCCGTCTGTCGGGTGACGAGTACGTCGTGCTCGACCCCTCGACTCGCTCCCCCGGCGCCTCGCTGGCGCTCGCCGAGCGGCTGCTGTCGATCTTCCGCGAACCGCTGCCGATCAGTCAGGGTGACGTGTTCGTGACGGCCAGCATCGGTGTCGCCTCACTGAGCCCGAGCTCGAGCTCGTCGGCCGAGGACCTGTTGCGTCACGCCGACACGGCGATGTATCGCGCCAAGGACGCCGGCCGCAACTGCCTCGCGGTCTACGACGAGTCGATGCACGAGCGGGTCGCTCACCGTCTGTCCGTCGAGACCGCCTTGTACCGGGCGCTCGATCGTCGCGAGCTGCGCCTGTTCCACCAACCGATCCTCGACCTGGAATCCGGCGACGTCGTCGGCTTCGAGGCATTGATGCGCTGGCAACAAGGTGACGGAACGATCGTCTCCCCCGCCGAGTTCATCCCGATCGCCGAAGACACGGGCACCATCGTGCCGATCGGTTCCTGGGCGCTCCTCGAAGCGCTCACTCAGCTTCGTGGCTGGATCGACGACGGCGTCTGCAGCGATTCGTCGACGATGTCGGTCAACGTCTCGCCACGACAGCTCAGCGACCCGAACTTCCCGTCGATCGTCAACGAAGCGCTGAACCGCTCGGGTGTGCCGCCGCAGCTGCTGTGGCTGGAGGTCACCGAGAGCGTGATGATCTCCGAGCCGGAGCTGGCCCTGGCGACGCTGCGCCGGGTTCGCTCGCTCGGGGCGCGCATCGCCCTCGACGATTTCGGCACCGGGTACTCCTCGCTGTCGCTGTTGCAGAAGTTCCCGTTGCAGCGGATCAAGATCGACCGCGCCTTCGTTCACGGCGTCGCCGACAACCCCAACGACCGTTCGCTGGTGCGCACGATCGTGGCGATGGGTCGCTCGCTCGGACTCGACATGGTCGCCGAGGGTGTGGAGAGCGTGCACCAGCTGCAGGTGCTCAGCGACCTCGGTTGCACGAAGGCCCAGGGCTACCTGATCAGCCATCCCGTCCCCGCCGACGCGATGCGCAGCACCGTCGCCGCCCTCGAGCGCTTGGGCCAGTTCCCCGGTCTGCGCCAGGTCTCGCCGAACTACACCGCCCGCCCGACCTGACCCGGCTCATGCCGCGTTTGTGAACTGCGTGCCCGAATACGGGTCGAAACTTCATAA
>DATBKA010000523.1:0-1601 GCA_036556105.1 Ilumatobacteraceae bacterium
GCCCACGGGCACATCGGATCGAAGTAGAACTCGATCGCCTCGGCCACGAGGTCATCATCTCATCGCCGAAAGGTCGCGCTAGCGTCGAACGTATGCAGCGACCGTCGCGTTTCGAGCACACCAGGTATCTGGGGGACAAGCGCACGCAGTTGGTGTACGACCTCGACACGTGGGACGACGCTGCGGTGATCGACGACGTCGTCGCCGCCGAGACCGGGCTGTGCTTCGGGCCCGACACGTTGGTCGAAGCCCGCAATCGCGGCTACACCTTGGCAAAGCCGGGGCTGATCCGCAGGCAACGCAAGCCGCGGGCCTGAGCGCGGGGGTGAGCAGCACGGCGTGAACGGCGAGTTCAAGTCCGGCGATCTGGTGCTCGCCCGCTACCTGGCGCGCCCAGCCGGCAGGAGCGGTCCGCTGCCCGGTCTGATCCTCTGCCACGGTTTCCCGATCGGTCCCCTCGACGCCCGGCAGAGCGCGGGCACGTTTCCTGAGCTGATCGACCGAGTCGCCAACGAGCTCGGCTGGGTGGCGATGACGTTCACGTTCCGGGGCTGCGGCAACAGCGAAGGCGACTTCTCGTTGCAGGGTTGGGTCGACGACCTGCGCGCCGCCATCGACCACTTGATCTCCGAGGCCCACCCCACGGGCATCTGGCTGGTCGGCACGAACACGGGCGGCTCGGTCGTGACGTGCGTTGCCGCCGACGATCCGCGGATTCGCGGCGCGGCACTGCTCAGCCCGCGGGCCGACTTCGACGACTGGGCGGCACAGCCGCGAAGGTTCCTCGAGCACGCTCGCGACATCGGCGCCATTCGCACGCCGAGCTTTCCGCAGTCGTTCGACGAGTGGGCGCGCGAGCTGCGCCGCTTCCGACCAGTGGATGCGGCGCGGCGACTGGCACCCCGGCCATTGCTGGTGATGCACGGCGACGACGATGACGACGTGCCAACGGTCGATGCTCGTCAGCTCGCCGAGGCACACGGCGCCGCCGAGCTACGCCTGATCCCGGGTGCCGGCCACCGCCTGCGGCACGATCCGCGAGCGGTGGCGGTGCTGCTCGGTTGGCTCGACCGGCAACGGCAGAGCGACGATCACACCGAGGGTGTCTCGTAACCGTCGAGGTGGGTGCTGTGCCACTGCCACGCCGAGGCGATGATGTCGTCGAGTCCGTGCTCCGGATACCACCCGAGCACTTGTGCAGCCCGCGATGGATCGGCGAAGACGGCAACCGGGTCGCCGGCGCGTCGTGGCGCGGCCTCCCACGGCACTGATCGCCCAGTGAGGCGTTCGGTCGTGTTGATGACCTCCATCACGCTCGTACCGTGCCCGGTGCCGACGTTCAAGGCCGTCGATGCGCCACCGCCGGCGAGGTAGTCGAGCGCTTTCACATGCGCGTCGGCGAGATCGTCGACGTGGATGTAGTCGCGGATGCACGTGCCGTCGGGGGTCGGGTAGTCGTCGCCGAAGACCTTCAACGTGCGACCGCGGCCGAGCGTGGCTTTCATCACCAACGGAACGAGGTTCAGCGATTGCCGCCAGTCCTCCCCGATGCGACTGTCGCCGCTGGCGCCAGCGGCGTTGAAGTAGCGCAAACTCACCGA
>DATBKA010000524.1:0-5605 GCA_036556105.1 Ilumatobacteraceae bacterium
AGCGGTTGGGTTCCGTATTGGACCGCGACGCAGGGCCGAGCTGCCTACACGGGTGGCGCCGGGTCGATGTTCCGCGACGTCTCGCCGTTCTTCTTCAGCGCCCAAGCCGACGGCACGATCGCCCTCGTCGGCAGCTCGAGCCAGCTGAGCACGACGGTCTCCACCGCGCACAGCTACGGCATCACCGTTCTGCCCACGATCACCGATGGCAGCGGTGCATTGACGATGGCCACCATGATCCTCGCCGACCCGACGGCGCGGGCCGCCCACATCGGCAACATCGTCTCGCTCGTGATGAGCAACGGCTTCGACGGCATCGACCTCGACTACGAAGGGTTCGCCTTCACCGACGGTCGGTCGACGTGGCCGACCACGCAGCCGTACTGGCGGGCGTTCGTGCACGAGCTCGCCGACGCATTGCACGCCCAAGACAAGCTGCTGGCGGTCACGATCCCTCCCGTCTGGATCGCGGGTGGCCAGCAGATCGGGTACGACGTCTACGACCAAGCGTTCGTTGCCACGTATGCGGATCGAGTCAGGTTGATGGTCTACGACTGGAGCGTCAGCTCGCCCGGCCCGATCTCGCCGATGTCGTGGCTGCAGCAGGTCATCGCCTACACGAATTCGTTCAACGTCGATCGCTCCAAGTTCCAACTCGGTGTGCCTGCGTATGGCAGGGACTGGGGGCGCCAGGCCAACTCGGCGGAACGCTGCCCCGACGGGGCGTTCACGACGAAGAGCATCGAGCTCGAGAACATCCCTGCGCTCGTCGCCGCCCGCGGCGCCACACCGGTGCGTCATGGCTCCGGCGAGATGTACTTCACCTACGACACGATTGCCAGCGGGTTCAGCACGGCTCCGGTGCCGGCGCCTCCGTACGTTCCACCGGCCCACCGCGTCGAGACGATCGTCAGCTCGGCCAACTCGGCCGCGGGCGTGCAGCCGGCTTTGCGGTTGACCCCACCGTCCATCCAGGTGTCGTGCACGATCCGGCATTTCGTCTACTACCCCGACGCGACGACGATCCAGCAACACGCTCAGGCGGCGCTCGATGCAGGGTGGTCGGGCATCATCCTCTGGGCGCTCGGCTACGAAACCGCCGACGTCTACACGATGCTCGCCAACACGACTCCGTGACGTTTCTTCCGGCGAGGTGCTGGCCGTAAGGTTTGAGGGCCCGTGAGAGATAGGAGCCAGTCATGGCAGGGTCGTACATCGTCGCCGGAGCTCGCACGCCGATCGGCAAGCTGAGCGGAGCGTTCGCCTCACTGAGTGCAGCCGATCTCGGTGGCGCGGCCATCAAGGCCGCACTCCAACGTGCCGGTGTCTCCCCTGGTGAGGTGGAGTACGTGCTGATGGGCCAAGTGCTGATGGCCGGACAAGGCCAGGTGCCAGCGCGGCAAGCAGCATCCAAGGGCGACATCCCGATGAACGTGCCGAGCGTCAACATCAACAAGGTCTGCCTGTCCGGCCTCAACACCATCTACCTCGCCGACCAGATGATCGCCAACGGCGAGGCCGACATCGTGATCGCCGGCGGGATGGAGAGCATGACCAATGCGCCGTATCTTGCCCCGGGGGCGCGGGCCGGCTTTCGCTATGGCAACGTCGAGCTCGCTGACTCGATCATCAAAGATGGGCTGTGGTGCTCCTTCGACGCCTGCCTGATGGGCTCGAGCACGGAGCGCTACAACGCGGGTGGCATCTCTCGGACTCAGCAGGACGAGGCGGCGATGAAGTCGAACGAGCGCGCCGCCAACGCGATCAAGGACGGCAAACTCGCCGAAGAGATCACACCGGTCAGCATCCCGCAACGACGCGGCGAGCCGATCCTCGTCGACACCGACGAAGGCGTGCGGCCCGGCACCACGATGGAGACACTGGCTGCACTGCGCCCCGCCTTCGAGAAGGAGGGAACGATCACGGCAGCCAACGCATCGCAGATCAGTGATGGCGGCTGCGCGCTGGTGATGATGAGCGAGCGGGCCCTGAAGGCGCGAGGCGTCACGCCACTCGGACAGGTCATCGCCTATGGCATGGTCGCTGGGCCCGACAACGCGTCGCTGTTGCATCAACCGAGCCGTGCCATCCGCGCCGCGCTCGAGCGCGCCGGCAAGAAGGTGTCCGACATCGACCTGTTCGAGATCAACGAGGCGTTCGCTGCGGTCGGGATCGCCTCGATGGGTGACCTCGGGATCAACGACGACGTCGTCAACGTCAACGGCGGAGCGATCGCCCTCGGCCATCCGATCGGCATGAGCGGCAACCGCCTCGCGCTCACCCTCCTGCACGAACTGAAGCGTCGCGGTGGTGGCCTCGGAGCCGCCGCGCTGTGCGGCGGTGGCGGCCAGGGTGACGCGTTACTTGTTCGTAGCGTTTGAGCTGGAAGTTCAGCTCCACGTAGTCAGCTGTTCACTATTCGTAGAAAATGCTTGACTTCGGGCCTGGCCTGCCGTAATGTAACCGTCACATACGTCAGCGCAGTGATGCTGCCGCGACGATCAAGATCTGGGGTACCGCCTCTGGAGCTGGCCCGTCCGCCCGCTACCAGGTCCAGGAGTGGTACCCCAGCCTGTTTTTCCCGTTCGGTCGCCGCGGCGAGTCCGACTCGACCACGACCAGTAACGCCGAACGGGTGCGCGTCAAGCGGTGAGCTCGCGGCGGCCTTCGAGCGCGCGACCGAGCGTCAGCTCGTCGGCGTACTCGAGATCGCCACCAACGGGCAGACCGCTGGCGATGCGCGTGACGCGCACTCCGAACGGCCGCAACATGCGCGCCAGGTACATCGCCGTGACTTCGCCCTCGGTGTTCGGGTTGGTGCACACGATCACCTCTTGCACCCCTTCAGGCTCGAGGCGGGCAAACAGCTCTTTCATCTTCAGCTGTTCCGGCCCGATCCCGTCGAGAGGGCTCATCGCCCCGAGGAGCACGTGATAGCGACCGCGGAACTCGCCGGTCTTCTCGATGGAGACGATGTCGCGTGACTCCTCGACGACGCACAACGTCGACGAGTCGCGACGATCGTCGAGACAGATCGGGCACAGCTCGCCGTCGGCGAAGTTCCAGCAACGCGCGCAGAAGCGCACGCGCGCCTTGGCGTCGCTGATGGCCATCGCCAACCGGGCAACGTCGTCGCCGGGCAGCTTGAGGAGATGGAAGGCGATGCGCTGTGCCGACTTGGGCCCGATACCGGGAAGACGACCGAGCTCGTCGATCAAGGCCTGCACCGGCTGCGTATAGACCGCCATCAGGTGTGCTCTTCGATGATCTCGGAACCGGGAAATGCCTGTGTCAGACGATCGATCGGTGAGACGACGGCGTCGGGTGGTACATCGACGAGGTCTGCGGTGTCGACGTCTTCGTCGGCCGGTGCCTGTTGCACCCGCTTGAGCTGCACGACGTTGTCGTCGTTGCCGGCGCCGTGATCGACGCCGAGCGTCAGTGGAATGGCTCGCCCCGCTGCGGCCGCCAAGGCACGTTCCACCTCTGCGCGGTATTCCTCGGCGCGAACTCGGTGCGGCTCGCCGGCGAAGTTGACCACCAACGCCCCGTTCGACATCGGCCCGACATGAGCGCCCATGTAGATCGCCTTGGCCATGCCGCGCAGCGACGGTCGCACTTGACGCTCGAACAAGCCGGGCACGTCGTTGTCGGCGGTTGCGGCTGATGCGGTCGATGCCGCCGCGCCACCACTGTCGGGCGGGCTCGGATTGGCGACCGGCGGAGGCTCGGGCTGAGGACGGACCGCGGAGGGGTGCTGCTGTGCGTCGCGACGGGCGCGGCCGCCGATCGTGGCCTTTCCGGTCGCCGGGTTGGTGGGCACGGCCTTCTCTGCGGCACCGGCGCCTTCGGCGACGAGTTGTTCGAGCCGCTCGAGGCGGGCCATCAACGTGTGCACGTCGGAGCCGGCAGCGTCGTGGGTCAACTGCACCAACGCCACTTCCAGCAGCAGACGCGGATCGGGAGCGTGGCGCATCTCCACGAGCATCTCGCCGAGTCGCTCCATCGCCCGCACGATCGCCGCTGCGCCGAGCCGCGTGGCCTGCGAGGTGACCTCGGCCTCGCGCTGCGCGGGCAGCTGCACGAGCTCGGGCGCCATCAGCGCCAGGAAGCAATCGCGCAAGTGGCGGATGATCTCTTCGGTGAGCGTGCGCGGATCGCCGCCTTGCTGGATGGCATGAGCGACGACGGCGAGCGCCCGACCGGGGTCGCGCTCGATGAAGGCCTCGAGGAACTCGTCGAGCGGCGTGAGCTCCGGTGCCTCACCGCCGCTGGCGGCCACCAGCTCGAGCGCCGAGATCGTGTCACGGGCCGAACCTCCGCCTTGGCGCAGCACGGCTTGCAACGCGGTGTCGCTGAGCTCGATGCCGGCATCGCCCGCCATCCAGCGGATGTGCTCTTCGAGCACGTCCATTGGCAGCAGGTGGAACTGGAGGTGCTGTGTTCGGCTGCGGATGGTCTCGCTGACGCGCTGCGGGTCGGTGGTCGCCAACACGAAGACGACGTGCGGCGGTGGTTCTTCGAGTGTCTTCAGCAACGCCGCCTCGGCGGCTTTGGAGAGCATGTGCACCTCGTCGAGGATGTACACCTTGTGCCGGCCAGGGGTGCCCAGCGACGCCTTCTCGATGAGATCGCGCATGGCATCGACGCCGTTGTTGCTCGCCGCGTCGAGCTCGTGCACGTCGTAGCTCGTGCCGCGTTCGACGGCGAGGCATGAGTCGCACTCGCAGCACGGCTCGCCTTCGACCGGCCGCTCGCAGTTGAGCACCTTGGCGAGGATGCGCGCCGACGACGTCTTGCCGGTGCCGCGCGGCCCGGAGAACATGTAGGCCTGACCCTCGCGGTGATGGATGACCGCGTTGCGCAGAGCGCGCACGACGTGCTCTTGACCGCGCAGCTCGCTGAATCGGCGCGGCCGGTAGCGACGGTAGAGCGACTGGGTAGCCATCCCTGCCGAGCCTACTCAGGGGGTGCGACAACGGGATGTAGACACATCGGATCGCGCCCGCCGATCGAGGTGGCGGCGGCGGCTCGCGCCCATCCTCTAGCGTTGAGCTACCAGGATGAACAGGGCTTCTACGACTCCCCGCGCCTTTCGACGCGCCATCTCACGCGTGCTCGTCGCGTGCGCGGTGACGCTCGTCGTCGCCACCCTGATGGAGGGTCGCGCCGCCGCCGTCGACAACTCGCTGGTGTCGTCGAGCCCCGCCGCCAACAGTGCCATCGATGCCTCGCCTCCGTCGTTGCTCCTCACGTTCGCCAACGCGCTCGGCGCGACGAACACGGTCGAAGTGGTCTGCAACGGCTCGCGTCATGCGGTTGGCACTCCTCAGGTCGGCCTCGACGGGGTGTCGCTGACGATCGGCGTTCCCAATCCATTGCCGAAAGGCGACTGCGTGGTGTCGTGGTTGGTCAGCGCCACTGACGGCCAGTCGGCCGGGAGCGGAACGTTCACGTTCTCCATCCTCAACGACACCGCGCCGGCCGTCGCTTCGGCGACCACCACTCCGCCTCTCGGCTCGGCCCCACCGACCACGGCACCGACGGCCGACATCACGCCCAGCACGAACACGCCGGCGGTAGAGTCAGGATCGGGCGGCCCGTT
>DATBKA010000525.1:0-2818 GCA_036556105.1 Ilumatobacteraceae bacterium
GGTTGACGATCAACGCGATGAAGAGCGCTTTCGCCGCCTTCCCGGAGCGCCTGCGGATCATCAACGGGATCATCAAGCCGCGCTACGCCCTCGCCAGAGCGGAGCACAGCGTCGGCCTCAGCTGAGATCTGCCACACTCGGATTCCATGACCGTCATTTCACGGGGGCTGCGCCCCCGGACCCCATCGTCGTCCGGCTCGCTGGCGCTCACCCGGCCGACCGGTCACGAGCTCCGCTCATGACCGTCGCCATCCACCTCGTCGAGCATCCGTTGATCGCCGACTCGCTGACTCGTGTCCGCGACAAGGACACACCGAACGCGCTGTTCCGCCAGGAACTGGAACGCATCGGCACGTTGCTGATCGCCGAAGCAACTCGCGGGCTGCAGACCCACGAAGTCCGCGTCTCCACCCCGCTGGTGGCGACGACCGGGAGGGCGTTGACATCGCAACCGGTGGTGGTACCCGTGCTGCGCGCCGGTCTCGGCTTCGTGCACGCCGCCCAGGAGTTGCTGCCCAGCGCCGACGTCGGCTTCATCGGCGTGTCCCGCGACGAGACGACGTTTCAGCCCAAGCCGTACGTCAACAAGCTGCCGGAGTCGCTGCTCGGCAGACAGTGCATCGTGCTCGATCCGATGCTGGCCACGGGCGGTTCGCTGATGCACACCTGCCAACTGCTGCTCGAGCGCGGCGCCACGGGAACGATCATCGTCGTCTGCGTCCTCGCCGCGCCCGAGGGCCTCGCCCTGCTGAAGGCCGCCGACCTGGACCTGGCGATCTACACCGCCGCCGTCGACGAGCACCTCAACGAGCACGCCTTCATCGTCCCCGGCCTCGGTGACGCCGGCGACCGCCAGTTCGGCTCCCCAGCGAGCTAGAGCAGGGACGAGAGGGCCTGCAGGAATGGTGAAGGGTCGACGCCGATGCCTTCGCCGTACAGCTTGACCTTCGGCTCGGTGCCGCTGGGCCGTAGCTGGAGGCGCAGATCGGACCCGAGCTGCAACCGCAGCAGACCGGCCTCGGCGAACCACTCGACATCGGTGACAGATCGATCGCCAACGGCTGTGGGCGGGTCGGCGCGCATCCGCTCTACCGCAGCCATCCCCTCGACCGGGGGCATCCGCACCGACAGGTCGGCCAAGACGTGCTTGCCGTACTCGGCGGCGATCGAGTCGAGTCGCTGCTGCAACGTGACGCCCTCGGCAGCGGCGACGGCGGCAACTTCGGCCATCAGCACCGCAGCAGTGATGCCGTCCTTGTCGAGCGGTCGCGTGGCGACGAGGTAGCCGAGGGCCTGCTCGTAGCCGAACATGAAACGCAGCTCCGGCTTGCTGAGCACGGTGTGGCCGATCCACTTGAACCCGGTGTAGGTCTCGGCGAAGTGCACACCGTGATGGGCTGCCATCTCCTTCAGCAACGACGACGACACGAGCGTCGTGACGACCAGCCGGTCGTCGCCAGTCGTGTGCCGCAAGATGTGGTCGGCGAGCAGCCAACCGATCTCGTCGCCCTGCAAGCGGCGCCACCCTCCATCGGGGGTCGGGATCGCTGCCCCCAAGCGGTCGGCATCAGGGTCGTTGCACAGGGCGATCGCCGCCTCGCACTCCACCGCCTTGGCCAGGAGGAGGTCCATCGCCCCAGGTTCTTCCGGGTTGGGGAACGACACGGTCGGGAACGTCGGGTCGGGATCCTGCTGCTCGGGCACGCAGAACGGCGTGCCCAGACCGGCTCGGTCGAACGCCGCGACCAACGTGTCGCCGCCGACGCCGTGCATCGCCGAGTAGGCGACCGGAACCGCGGCAACCTCCGGCCGCAGGCGGATGCCAGGTGCAGCTTCCAGATATGCCTGCACGAGCGAGTCTCCGACCCACTCGATGAGCGGATCGTCTTCCGCCGACATGGCGACGTCGCATGCGTCGACTTTCTCGATCCGCGCCGAGATCTCGGTGTCGATCGGCGACACGATCTGCGACCCGCTGTCGAGGTAGACCTTGTAGCCGTTGTCCGCCGGCGGGTTGTGCGATGCGGTGACGACCACTCCCGCCGCGGCGCCGACACCCACGATGTTCCAGGCCAGCACGGGAGTCGGCACGTAGTACGGGAACAGCATCGACCGGATCCCACGCGCCGCGAACACCCGAGCGGTGTCGATCGCGAAGAGATCGCTCTTTCGTCGCGCGTCGTGACCGATGATGACGCCGCGCTGCTTCGCATCTTGTTGCGTTTGCAACAGATGGTCGGCGAGGCCGGCGGCGGCCTGCCGAACGACGAGGCGGTTCATCCGCAGCGGCCCGGCGCCGACCGCCGCGCGCAGGCCGGCCGTGCCGAACTCCAACCGGCCGTCGAAGCGTTCCGCCAGGACGTCGTCGGGCCCGTCGAGCAGCGCAGCGAGCTCGTCGCGCATGTCACTGTCCGGTTCTGCCTCCAGCCACCGTTGGGCCATGGCCCGAAAGTCGCTCATGGCAAGAGCGTACGCAACTCCACCAGCGGACGGGGACCGACGTGGGAGATCACCTCGGCGGCAGCGATGGCACCGTACCGTGCGCACTCGTCGAGTGGCCGGCGGCGGGTGTAGCCGTAGAGGAAGCCGGCCGCAAAGAGGTCGCCGGCACCCGTGGTATCGAGGACTTGTTCGACCGGTTGCGCCGGCGAGTGCAGCACGTCGTCGTGGGTGACGACCATGCAGCCATCGGCGCCGACGGTGATGACTGCCAGCGCGCAATCCTTGCGAACGGCACGCAGTGCCTCCTCCATCGAGTCGACCTCGTAGAGCGACATCAGTTCCATCTCGTTGCCGAACAACAGATCGACCTCGTCGG
>DATBKA010000526.1:0-1506 GCA_036556105.1 Ilumatobacteraceae bacterium
ATCGCGAAGCGGCGCAGTGTGTCACTCGCCGATCGCGGCTCGGGCACCAGACGATCGAGGATCGGGCGGCCGGCGCAGACGATGACCAACCCGGCGAGCAGCGCCACCTTCGTGCCGAACTCCTGCGATTGGGTTGCCATCGCCAGCGTGCTGGTCACGGCGACGAGGATCCCGAAGACGACGCGGCCGACGCGGCCGGCGGGGATGGTCTTCGGGTCGGTGATCATGAAGAACATGAAGATCAGCACCTCGGGTGAGGTGACGATCACGCGCCAGAAGTCGAACCCGCAAACGGGGGCGAACGCCCACCGCGCCGTCATGCAGTGCCCCGATGCGGCGAGCACCCCGACCCCGACGGCCAGGCTGATCCAGAACGTGGCGACGACGCCGAGCAGGCGTAGCCGACCGGTGATGATCAGCCCACCAATGACGATGACCGCATAGGCAACCATCATCGGCGGGTCGAACGGAGCCCACCAGAAGTCGAGTGGCTCCAGCCGGGTGCTGCCGAAGGCGATGAACGCGACGACGAGGCCGACGTTGGACGGGTTGAACACGTGCGCTCCGCGATACCGGATCACGTACTTGGTCAGCAGCGAGAACGCGCCGATGCCGGCGAACAGGTACCAGGCATGCATCGTCCAGTGGTCGTTCACCGGGGTGTCGGGCACGCGCAGGATCAGCGCCACGCCACTGCCGGTCAGCATCGCGCTGGCCGGCCAGACGACGGCCCGCCGGCGACGGAACGTGATCGCCACTTCCAGGATCGCGCAGGCGAGCACCGCCGAGAGGATCTGCGGCACGCTGACGTGGAAGCGCAGCTTGACCTGACCGAGGACGTGGATCGTGATGATGACAGCGGCGACATGCAGCCGCGAATCACGGATGCTCGGCGGGAACACGGGATATGTACGGTCGCCGAGCCGAAGCGTCCGAGTGGTCAAGTCTTCTCCCCGCGCCTTTCGGTCAGCCGGAGTCTACGGTTCCGAACCTCCGCACCGGCCTGCAGCTTGGCGGGATGTGCTTCAATCGGTCAATGCCGACTGCCACCCGGCGAGCCAGGTTGGCCCACGTGCCACTGCCCGACTTCGGGATGGCGGCGACCGAGCCACTCCTGCCGGCATCGATCTACCACGAGCGATTGCAGCGCCTGCGGGCCCGCATGGAACGGCGCGGCTACGACCACGTGGTGGTGTGGGGTGATCGCGAGCACAGCGCCAACATCGCCTATCTGACCGGGTTCGACCCGAGGTTCGAAGAAGCGGTGCTCGTCGTCGCCCCGGTCGGCGATCCGGCCATCCTGCTCGGCAACGAGTGCTACGGACTGGCCGACGTTGCACCCTTGCCGATGCGCGCCGTTCGTTTCCAGGACCTCAGCTTGTCCGGTCAACCGCGCGACCGCTCGCGGCCATTGCCCGAGATCCTCGGCGATCAAGGGATCGTTCGGTCCGGCCGCGTCGGCGTCGTCGGTTGGAAGGTCTACGCAAGCCGGGAGACGATCGAGGT
>DATBKA010000527.1:0-5885 GCA_036556105.1 Ilumatobacteraceae bacterium
TCCATCCAGCAATACTGGACGCGTGTGGTGGCGCCGACTGCTTCCCGTGGCCGTCGCCAGCATCGTCATCACCCTCGCCGTCGGGTGCAAAGGGGCGCACGAGGGCCCGGCCAGCGAGTCGACCGGAAGCCAGCTCTACGCGGCGAACTGCTCCACATGCCACGGACCGTCGGGAAAGGGGATCGGGGACTTCCCGACGATCGTCGGCGTGGCCGACATTCTCGGCGGTGATTACGCGCGCACGGTGATCACCGAGGGTCGCAACCTGATGCCGTCGTTCCGCGCCACGCTCACCCCGGCGCAGATCGACGAGATCGTCGACTACATGGCCACCTTCGACTGACCCTCCGCCGACCCTTGGGCGCGAAACCAGTAGTCACGGTTCCGGTCTCGCGCCCGACCGGGTTCAATCTGCGCGAAAGCAGTAGTGACGGGTCCGATGTCGCGCCCATGCGGCCCGTTGGTACGTTCGGCAGATGGCTGCCGCCTCATCTCCTGTCTTGCAACTCCGGCTCGTCGTCGAGGCCGACGACTTCGACGGCGCCCTGCACTTCTACCGCGACGTCCTCGGGTTGCGGGAGCAAGCTGCATTCCAAGGAGCCGGCGAGGCGCGTGTGGTGATCCTCGACGCCGGCCGGGCCACGTTCGAGATCGTCAATGCCGCACAGCGGACGATGATCGACCAGATCGAGGTCGGTCGGGACGCCAGCCCTCGAGTGCGGGTCGCCTTCGAAGTGGCAGACACCGCGGAGGCGACTGAGCGGCTCGCCGCGGCAGGGGCCACCGTGATCGGTGGTCCCTCGGAGACACCGTGGCGGTCGCTGAACTCCCGGCTCGAGGCTCCCGCCGGTCTGCAGCTCACCCTCTTCCAGGAGCTCGCCGCACCCGAAGGTCACTGAGGTCGTCTGGCTCTTCGTGTGTCATCTGTTCAGGTCGAAGGTCTGATCTCGGCGTCGCTCTGTGGCCCTTGGATCTGCGGCGCACCGGCGCAGGATTGACCCGAGGCTGCGTCCGCAGCCACGAAGGAGGTAGGACCGGCCATGCGAAAGGTCCTGTGGGTTCTGGGTCTACTCGGCGTGCTCATGATTGCAGCGCCGTTCGCGCTCGGTTTTCCGTCCAAGGCAAGTCATGGGCAGACCATGCTCGACGAGTTCAACCCGATCATGCAGCAGGCGAACGTCGACAAGACGGCCGACTACTACAACCGCGTCTTCGTCCCACTCGGTGGTGTCGTCCCGGCAATGAGCCAGGAGAACGTGACCAAGTTCCAGGGGTATCTCGAGGGCATCAAAGGCATGCAGACCGACTCGGCGAAGCTCATTCCCGGACTCGCTGCCGCGCTGAACATGTCGGAGGAGCAAGTGCAGCAGTTCCTCGGCACCAACTTCCCGGCCATGGCACAGATGCTTGCTGGCTTGCCGCAGATGTCGGCCGACTTCGGCAACCTGTTGTCGGTGATGGCCACCAACGTCGGCATCTTCCAAGAGGTGCCCGCCGGCCTCGAGCACTACAAGCCGCTGGTCAGCACGATGCAGGCCAATGTGAGCAACTACGACAGCGTCAACAGCCTGCCCAACTTCCGCTTGTTCACGTGGTTCTTCGTGATCCCCGGCTTGTTGATGGTGCTGCTCGCCGGCTTCGGCTTGATGAGTGGTCATCACCTCCACTTCAGCCTGCACCGCCAGCACATCGTGCCGGGTGGCGCGCACTGACCTCGGCAGCTCGTCCTGCCTCGCCTCATCGGCGGTGGGCTCGTCCGACAGCCCACCGCCGACAGGCGCGTCCGGGGCTCGGCGATCCGCGCAGCCCGGCGACTTCACCGATCTGGGTGCCAGGAATCGATCACAGCTCGAGGTCGCCTCACGAGCGTGGCGCCCAGATCTCAGGCGGGTCGCCGACGACGCGATTGTCCGTGGAGAGGATCGTCGCGTCGAACGGTCCGCACACCGTGTAGCCGGGTGGCTCGCCGCCGCGAATGAAGCCTGCCGTTCCGCCGAAACGATCGAGAGTGGCAGTCAGCTCCTCAGTCAGCTCGATGTTCGGGGCGTGCTCCGGGCTGAGTGACACCGTTGCCAGTTGATCGATGCAGAAGGGGTCGATGCCCGACTCTTGGACGAAGCGAACACCCATCGGTATCCAGTCCACGGCGGCCTCCTTGGCGTGATGGTGGTTGCCGCACCAGACGAGCAGCGGCGCTTCTGGCTCGATGCTCGCCAGTGCCTCGACGAGGTTGCGGGCCTGGTGCAGCTCCCGTGCGTTCGTGGATTCCAGGTTCGGCGGCGCCCCTCGATCGTCCGGCGCCGCTTCGTAGGCGATCAAGGTCCAACCCAAGTCGATCGCTGCGTCGATGAGCGCGACCATCTCTGGATGCCCGACGTACCCGATCGGGTCGGGCCTCGCGGTGACGAATCGGGGGCCGGCGCCGCCACGGGGCAGCGCCTCCATCGCCAGATGCCGGCAGCCGGCCGCGTGTGCTGCCGGCAAGATCGCTCTGCCGATCTCGCGAGTACGCGCGCACCTCGAGTTGCCGTGGTGACCTTCATTCATCATCACGACGGGCGAGCGACGGAACCCATCGGCGACGATCTGTGAAGGCGTCATCCAGCACGTGTCAGCGTGCATCAACGATCTCGATGAGGCGATGGTGGACCTGTTCGTAGACGTCCCAGTAGTCGAGGTAGGCGTTGTAGGCCAGATGATCGAGACCGATGTGCAGCAGGCAGGCCAGCTCGCGCCGCGGTGCGTCGTCGATCGAAGCACCGCTGTCCTGCCAGCGCCTCTGCAGCTCCGTACGCAACGCGGTGACATCGAGGTTGGAATGCCAGGGTTGCCAGAACTCGAACCAAGCAAGGTCGTAGAGGCAGTCTCCGTAGCGTGAGCATCCCCAGTCGAAGATGCCGGTGATCCCTCCAGAGGCGACGTGGACGTTGCGGTTGATCAAGTCGCCGTGCGTCAACGATCGAGGGACATCGTCGGTCGCGGTTTCGGCGAGCAGGTCAAAGAACGACGCGAAGGACTTGGCCCGGCGCGCATCGTTCTCCAGCTTCACCCTCCAGCCGTGCGTCCGGCGGTCGGGCCCGTCCTCGCCGACCGTCAGCAGGAAGTTGCGCCACGTCGGATGCGGAGCATTGCCGTTGAGGTCCCATCCGCCCCAGCCCGTCCCAACCAACTTGGCGGTACGCATCGCCTCGAGGGCGGCGGCGATGGCTGGAACGATGTCGCGCCACTCGTCGGCGGAACACGATTCGAGCGGCGCGCCGAAGACTCTCGACGAGACCGCGTAGTACCCGTCCAGGCCGTTGCCAATCGCCATCGTGCGGGGAATCGGAAGATCGGGTGTCATGTAGCTGGCGGCAATGCGATCGCGCTCGAAGTCATCGAGGTATGGACCGGTCTTGATCACGTAGTCGAAGCCGTCGCTGCGAAACGCGTAGCACTCCGACCATGCGCCGCTGCCGATGTGGTGTACCGACGTGGCGGGCAATCCGAGCGTTGTGGTGAGGAACCTCTCGACATCTGCCGGGGACGACAGCATCGCGCCACCCTAGGAGGCGCTACGACCCGTGCAGGTGTGCGTCGAGCTTGTCGAGGGTCTGGTAGCCGAGCTCCACCGCGCGTCAACCCAAGGGCACGACTCGGGCGAACAGCGCCTTCAGATATCCGCCCTGAGGAAACGTCACGGGATGATCGACGGCGTGTCCCGTGCGCCGGACCTCGACGAGGTCGAAGCCGGCACGTTGCGCGGACCCGCGCACCGTGGCGAAGAACTGGTCATCAGCGACGCGGCTGGAACACGACGCTTGCATCAGCATCCCGTCGGGGCGGCACAGGCGCACGGCCCGTTGTGTGAGTTGCCCATAGGCGTGCAGAGCTCGGTCGACGTTCGTCTTTCGTTGAGCGAACGACGGCGGATCGACGACCACGATGTCGTAGTGACGGCGGCGTTGGATGAGCCGGTCCATCACCTCGTACGCGTCGCCGGCGATGGAGTCGTGTTCGCAGTGCCGGACGTTGGGCAGGGTCGCGTTGTGAGCGAAGTTGCGGTCTCCCGCTGCCAACGCGGGCTCGCTTTGATCGACGCTCGTCACCTTGATCGCCCCGCCCGCCGCGGCGTACACGCCGAAGCCGCCGCTGTGGGCGAACACGTCGAGCGCGCGCATGCCGGCAGACATCGATCCGACGAGGGCCCGGTTGTCGCGCTGATCGAGGTAGTAGCCGGTCTTCTGGCCGTGGATCACGTCGGCCTCGAACAACAATCCGTTCTCTTTGAACAGCACCGGTGCCGTTGGCGCTTCGCCGATGAGTGCGATCCCACTCGCCAGTCCGTGCAACGGAACGTCGGCCAGCGATCGCGACAATCGCAGGACGAGCGACGTCGGATGTGCGAGCGAGCCGAGGGCGGCGACGATCGAGCGGAGGTGCGGGAGCCAGACGGCGGAGTACAACTTCAGCACGAAGATCCCGTCGTAGCGGTCGAGCACGAGGCCGGAGAACCCGTCGTTCTCCCCGTTGACGACGCGATAGCCATCCGTGTCGGGGCCGATCACAGCGCGGCGGAGCTGTGCGGCTTCCAACTGACTCCGCCAGAAGGCGTCGTCGATCGTGACCGGTCTGCCGTGATGAAGGATGCGGATGCGGATCGGCGAGGCGGGGTCCCACAAGCCGATCGCCACGAAGTTGCGATCGTTGTCGAAGATCACGGCCAGGTCGCCCGGCGCACCGCGATGACTGATCGAGGAGATCGACTCGTTGAAGACCCATGGATGCCCGGAGGCGATCTGCCGTCGGGCATCTGCCGTGACGCGCACGGCCATTCGCTTCTCTCCAACAGTGGGCAACTGGTCGAGCACCGACATCGGGCCAAAGGGTATGCCGACCCCGGCTGAAGTCCGTACGCTCCGTGGCGTGGCCGACCAACTCGAGCGAACCACGAACCTGCTGGCGTTGCTGCTGGAGACGCGGGTCGCCCTCACCTACGAAGACATCCTCAATGAGATCGGCGACCAGTACCCACCGAACGCTGCGGCGCGGCGGGGCGCCTTCGAGCGCGACAAGAGCCTGCTGCGCGAGATCGGCGTCCCGATCGAGATGGAGGTGCTCGGGGCGGATCGCGCCGGCCAGACGGCGTATCGAGTGGATCGCGACCGTTACGAGTTGCGCGGCCTCGATCTCACCGAGGCCGAGCGGAGGGCACTGCAAGTGGCCGTGGCCATGGTCCGCACCAGCGAGGGCGAGCTCGGTGTGCTGAAGCTGGGTGGAGCGACCGAGGCACCCGCCGCGATCACAGCACACCTTCCTCAGCTCGAGCTGCTGCCGGCATTGCGTGAAGCGATCGGAGCGCGGTCGGCGATCACGTTCCGCTACCACGACGCGGTGCGCACCCTCGAGCCGTATGCCCTGCTGCTGCGCGAGGGCTTCTGGTACGTGATCGGGCACGACCGCGGCCACGGCGAGACCCGCACCTACCGCGTCGACCGCATCGAGGGCGGCGTCGAGGTCGGTGGTCACGACGAGTTCGAGCGCCCGGCCGGCTTCGACCCGCGCACCGTCTTCCCCGCCGACCCCAAAGAGCTCGGCGATGTGGGTCGCACCGCCCTCGTCCGCGTCGACAACGCACGCGCCGCGGTCGTCGTCCGCGAGCTCGGCGAAGACGCGGTCGTGCGGAGGTCAGCGGACGGGTCGGTCGACGTCGACGTGCCGTGCTCCAACGTCGACGCATTCCGCTCATGGCTGCTCGGGCTCGGCGTTCACGCCGAGGCGATCTCGCCGGACGACGTGCGCCAGGCCGTGGTCGACTGGCTGCGCGAGATGGCGGGTCAACGTTGACGACACGGCGCGGACCGCGGCGATCGGGTGACCGGCTTCGTCGTCTGCTGGTGATGTTG
>DATBKA010000528.1:0-1585 GCA_036556105.1 Ilumatobacteraceae bacterium
GTCAGGCACGCCATATGTGTAGCACGCCGCTCGCACGATCGGCACAGAATCAGCCGAGGCGGAAGTGTTGTGCGGCTTCGACGTCGCCCAGCAAGCGGTCGATCAGTTCGAGGCGCGCCGCCGGACCGGGTGCACACAGCACGGCGTAGAGATCCGCCGGCCCGAACGGGCTGAGGAGGGCGAGCAGAAAGGTGTCGACCGACGGATCGCCGGTCAGCTCGACCTCGGCCACAGTGGCCCGGTCACCGAGCTCGACAGCGAGCGCCGCACAGCGCTTCGCTCGCCCGTGGACCGCCTCGAGCGCATCGGCCGGCACCGGTCCCGGGTCGGGGAGATCCTCGTCCGGCCAGTCGTCGACGTCCGCCCGTGGATATGGATCGTCGGCCAACCACTCGTTGACCCGGATGCGGCGAGCACCGACGGCGAGCACGGCGAACCGTCCGTCACCGAGCGGCGAGACCTGCAGCAGCTTGGCGACCACGCCGACGTCGAGGCGAGAGTCTCCCCCGCCAACCTCACTACCGCGATCGATCAACACCACGCCGAACTCCTGCTCCGCCGAGTCGATGCAGTCGCGCACCAGCTGCTGGTAGCGAGGTTCGAACACATGCAACGGCAACACCGCTCCCGGCAGCAGCACCGTGCCCAGCGGGAACATCGGCATCGCCGTCACGGGCTCACTCGGAGCTCACCGAGGCTCGAGTGCGTCGGTGGTCGGCCCGCTCGGGTAGGCGGCCAGCGCCGCGGCGAGCTGATCCCACAGGGGTCGGTAGTTCTGAGCGATGCACTGCCCGTTCTGCAGCAACACGAACTCGATGGTGCCCCCACCCTGTTGGGGCACGTACCCGCCGAGCGACTTGGCACCGATCTGCCCCGGGTTGCAATTCGGGTTCAGCGAGCCGGTCTTGCCGCGCAGCTTGCCCGCCAGCGGCGTGTCGTTGAACACGTCGGCCAGCGTGCCACCTGACGCACCGGCGACAGGCATGCCCGCACCGACGGCGTCGGTCGGCGACCCATGCTCGAGCACCTTCAGGATCGCCGTGCACGTCAATCGGTTCGCGTCGGACAACCCTGAGCCGTCGACCAACGACACGCCACTCGTCGGGACCCCCCACGCGGCAAGGTGCTCCATCATCACCTGCAGCCCGGCAGGCCGCGTGCCGCGCCCTTTCTCCTTGAGGCCGACCTCCTTCAACACCATCTCCGCGGTCGTGTTGTCGCTGGTGGTCAGCATCTCGGCGAGGATCGCCGGCAGCGGTTGCGAGCTGACCTCGGCAATGGTCGCTCCACCCGTGGCCGTCCCGGTGCCGACGTCGCCGACACTGATGCCTCGCGCTTCGAGCAGCTCGCGCAGCACGGTGACAGCGCCGAGCGCGGGATCCTCGGCCGGCGTCTGCGGGTTCTGCCACGAGTCGTTGACGAGCAGCGCGTCGACCGGGCCGGCCTCGGCGATGTGATCGGCTGCAGCCCAGGTCGGGACGAACAACTCGTCGTCGTACCTCGACCCGTCACCGACGAGCTTGCCGGTGATCGACGTGACGCCGTGCTGTTGGATCGCGTCGGCCAGACCCTCGATCGAGGTCTC
>DATBKA010000529.1:0-9729 GCA_036556105.1 Ilumatobacteraceae bacterium
GCCGGCTTCGGCCGCGGCGCATCCCTCCACATAGTCGAGCACCGTGAGGTTCGTGCCTTTCGACGCCCACGGCTCGAAGCCGACACGACCGGGCGTGCTGGTTCCGGGATAGAGGACGAGGCCGAACGCGTTCGTGCGGGCCAACGGCATCAGCGCGGCAGCCCCCGACTTGTCGCAACCCGAGATCACGATCATCGCGTCGCCGTGATGCGCGGCGTGGCCGAGCTCGTAGCAGTCGGCCACGAGGTCCCGCGAGATCAGCGAGTACCCGGCATTCGGCGAACCCTGAGTGAGGGCATCCGACACGGCGGGCGCACCGACCAGGAGCCCCTGTCCCCCATGCTCGGCGATCAGTGAGACCAGTAGGTCGGCGATCGAGGCAACGCGGTTGTTGCAGCGGTGGGCGTTCGTGGCCGCATGGGCGACGGTCACGACGGCACGGGCGCGGGCGATCCGATCGGGATCGAACCCGGCGGCGCGCAGCTCCACCCGCGCCCCGCGCCAGTATTTGCTGTTCTCGTTCGCGTCGACGACCATCGCCCGGGATCCTAGGAGTCCGCCTCTGCGCGGCGCCGCTTGGCGTACGCCGGCTCAGGGCGCGGACACGTGACGATCGTGGACGCGGTAGGCGACGTTGCGGGCATCCCCGCCGACGGTGACGGTCAAGTAGTAGTCGCCGTCCTGCCACGTGTACTGCAGCGGATTGACCCGGGTGGCTGCCACGTCGTGCGGCCCGAGCTCGTCGCGGATCGTGGTCTTGCCTCCGCCGAGGATGTTGTGGTCGTGCGACACCACGGCAACATTGGCGACAACGGTTCCCGCTGGCGCCGTCGCTCCGCCGGCGGTGCGAAATGACCACTCGACCGCTTCTCCCCGAAGTGCCGGCGGGTCGACGAACTCGAAATGAACATCACCACCCGTGGAGGCGCCGTAGGCGTCGTAGTAGTCACTGAAGTCGAAGTCGGTCATCGGACACTCCCTTCGCAGGCTGCACACGATGTGTGCCGCGACGCTAGCCGAAGCGAAGGCGCCGTTCGCTGGGCCGTCAGCACTCTCGACGCGCAGGGCCCTTTGCGGCGCGAGTACCGCGACGCGAATCCCGCAATACCCGCTCGGGCTACGCGGCTGTCTTGGCTCGCGCCCGAGTCTTCGATGCTGCACGCTTCGCCGTGGCCAGAGTCTTCTTCGACTCGGTCTTGGCCGTGCGACCGGTCGTCGTCGCCGCCCGCTTGGCGGTCGTCGTCGTGGCGCGGGCGGACTTCTTGGCGGTGGTTGCAGTCGCCTTGGCGCCCGAGGCCGCGGTCTTGGCTGTCGTCGCCGCGGCCGTCTTCACGCGGCGAGCTGTCCGCTCGATCCCGTCGGTCGCGCTCGACGCCGTTCGGCGAACCGCTTGAGCGCGGCTCCGGGTCGCGCTCGAGCCTGTCGGCGACACCTTCGGCTTGGCCGATCCAGTGATGCGGGCGATGAGGTCCTGGACAGCAGTCACGCTGCCTTGGGCCATGCCGCTGACGTTGCCGCCCACCCGGTCGACGACGCCAGCAATTGCTCCGGCAACGGAGCTACGCGGTCCGGTGTCCGGCAGGCGGGGATGCGGCCGCGTCGGCGCGGTCCTCTTGGCTTCGGCCAGCGTTTGGCCGAGGTCAGCGAGCGCGGTCCGGCTGAGTTGGGCACGCACCTTGGGGAAGAAGTCGCCCTCCTCCTCGTCGATGTGGTGGCGTACGTTCTCGATCAAGACGGTGACCTTGGCGTCGAAGCGCTCGTGATCAGGATCGAGGTCGACCAGCTCTGACAGCAGCCATTTCACGATGTGATGCTCTTCGAGGCTCTCCAAGACGATGTCTTCGCTGGTCGGGACCGTTTCTCGAGCAACCGAATAGAACACCTGCTCCTCGATTGCGGCATGTACCGAGAGCTCCTCGATGATTCGATCGACGATTTTGCGCTTTTCGACGTACGCCCGTTCACCGGCGGCTTCAAAACGCTTGAACAATTGCTCGACAGTCTTGTGGTCGGCACGGAGAAGTGCGATTGCATCCATAGAGCGGGGATGGTTCCCAGATCATCTGACGCCCAAACGCCCTCGTCGAGCAACCGAAGAGGCGATTCCAGAGGGGTGATGCGGGTCAACAGATCTCGTCATCCCGCACTGGACTTCCACACTGTTTTCAACTAGTGTCGAAGTCATGTCGAGGTCCTACGACGGTTCTGTTGAATCGCTCGTCGCCGATCTCGTCGGGCTGTTGGTGGTTCGACACGGTCGTGGGCGACTGCGATTGTTCGGCGAGCTCGATGCTGCCGAAGTGCGCTCCGTGAAAGCTTCTCTGCTCGGGGCGGACGGCGATATCGAGCTCGATTGCTCGGGTCTGAGCTTCATCGATGCCGCCGCACTGGGGTTGTTCGTGCAACTGGATGCCGAATGTCGAGCGCGAAGCGCGAAGCTGCTGCTCATCAATCCGTCGCAATGTGTGCTCGATCTCGTGGAGCTCGCGGGTCTCGATTCATTGCTGACGACCGAGGCCGGGGAGCCGACTCGATGACGCGACTCGACGATGAGAGCGGGTCGGGTAGCCGTCCGATCTATTCGATCGGCGCGGTTGCCAGCATGCTCGGAGTCGAAACCGCCACATTGCGGGCTTGGGAAGAGCGCTATGGCGTCGTGATCCCGACCCGGAGCGAGGGTGGCCAGCGCATCTACTCACGCGACGAGTTGGAACAACTGCGGTTCCTCGTTGACGAGTTGGAAGGCGGTGCCACGGCGGCTGACGCCCACCGGCTGCTGGCTGGGCGTCTGCGCGGTGCGGGGAGTCTCAGCCATCCCGATCCTCATGGCGTCACGCTCGCCATCCTGCTCGCCGAACGCGACGCGTATGCGGCCGAGCTACTCGAGTACTTCCTGCGGACTGAGGGCTACGACGTCTGTGTGGCATTCGAGCCATCGCTCGCCGAGGGGCTCTTCGCCGATCGCCAGCCAGAACTGTCGATCGTCGATCTGATGATCTCGGGCGGCGGGATCGAGCTCTGCCGTCGCCTGGCCAGCGGTGGCACACCGGTGCTGGCGCTGTCGGTCGTCGATCTCAGGGACGCCGCGCTCGCTGCGGGGGCGAGCGCGTACCTGCCAAAGCCGATCGAGCCACTGCAGTTCATCTCCACCGTTCGCGACCTGCTCGGGTCGAGCGCTCTCACACGGCCGACGCACGAGACCGTCTCCTGATGGAGCGCCTTTCTACCGGCAACGCCCGGCTCGACGAGGTGCTCGGTGGTGGGCTCGTCCTCAATGCGATCACGCTCGTCGTGGGCGCTCCCGGAACTGGCAAGACGATCCTGGCCGAACAGTGCCTGTTCGCCAACGCCACGCCGACGCGGCCCGGACTGTACCTGTCGACGGTGTCAGAGCCTTTCGACAAGGTGTTGCGCTACGGCCAGTCGCTCGAGTTCTTCGATGTCGCCAAACTGGGACAAGCCGTGTTCTACGACGACCTCGGTGTCCCCGTGCACCGGGATGGCCTCGCCGGCGTGCTCGAGCGGATCGACGCCCTGATGAAACAACACGCGCCAGGCGTCGTCGTGATCGACAGCTTCAAGGCGCTGCGCACGTTTGCCGCTGACGACGCCGAGTTCCGTCGCTTTCTGCACGACTTGGCCGGCCGACTCACCGCGCTGGCGGTCTCTTCGTTGTGGGTTGGCGAGTACGAGCCGGACGAAGCAACCACTTCACCGGAATTCGCCGTTGCGGACGCCGTGATCGGACTCGAGATGAGACGGTCCGCCGAGCGCGCCATTCGCTACGTCAGCGTACGCAAGCTGCGCGGCAGCGGCTTCCTTTCCGGCGACCACGTGTATCGCATCACCGCGGAGGGGCTCGTGGTCTTCCCGCGCCTCGCCGACCTTCGCGAAAGCGGCGGGTACGACGCCACCGCCGATCGCGTCTCGACTGGCATCGCTGCTCTGGATGACGCCCTCGAAGAGGGCTACTGGTCAGGTTCCACCACGCTGATCGCCGGTCCCTCGGGCGCCGGCAAGACGATCATGAGTTTGCATTTCGTGTTCGCCGGCGCCGCTCACGACGAGCCAGGCGTCTACGTCACCCTGCAGGAGAACCGAATGCAGATCGCACGCATCATCGGTCGCTTTGGGTGGAGCATCGACGACCCCAACGTGATGTTCATGGATCGCTCACCGGTCGATCTCTACGTGGACGAGCTCGTGTACGAGCTGCTCGACCGGATCGTCGAGATCGGCGCCAAGCGCGTCGTCATCGACAGCCTCAACGACCTGATCGTCGCCACGTCCGACCCGATGCGCCTCCGGGAGTTCCTCTACTCATTGGTGCAACGCTGCGCGCGGCAGGGAGTCAGCTTGATGTTCACGTACGAAACGATGGAGCTGTTCCGGATCACGCGTCTCAGTGATCTTGGCATGTCGCACATCGCCGACAACGTCGTCCTACTCCAGCACTTCCAGGAGGGGTCGGCGATGAAGCGTGCCCTGACCGTGCTGAAGTCGAGGGGCTCGGTGAACTCGGCGATCATCCGCGAGTTCAAGATCTCCGTCGACGGCGTCACCCTCGGCGAGCCGATCAACCTCGTCGCGTTGAACAGCTAAAGCGCTCCATTACAGGCAACGGATCGGGTCGCCCGTGTTGGCGTCACGTCACGGCGACGGTGCCTGCGGCGATGTCGTGATCGGTTGATCACGGTTGTTGCCGTCTGCGCCCGGCGCAACCTTGCCGTTGATCGTTGTCTCCGGGCCGGGACCGGGCGACGGATCACCGGAGCCGTCCCCGCATGCCGACAAGAACAGTCCGACTGCAACTGGCACGACGTAGCGATGCCAGCGCGCCCGGCTCGTTCGGTCATCCCGCCATATGTGATCTCCCATCAATGCCTCCGATGCTGCTGTGGTGTCGCCGCGCTACCCCGATCCGCGGGGTTCAGCCGCCGCGCTGTTTGGCTTGCATCACGCGTGGCCCGAGGGCCTCGAGCTGGCCGGCCGAGGCGGCCCGGGCGAGCTTTGGGAAGACGCGGCGCTCTTCCTCGTCGGCGTGACTGGTCACGAGGGCCTGCAGTTGCTTGGTGGCGGCCACCAACGGCGGGCCCTCGAGCCCGGCGACGACGTCGATCTGACGCTTTACCGCGCTGTGTGCTGCCTGGCAACGGGCCACAAGTGCGGAGTCGTCGAGCAGTAGCTCGCACATCGGGTAGAGCGCGGCGTGTTCCGCCTCGTCGTGAGCCTTCAAGGCGTCGATGATCTGGCCGACGAGAGCACCGTTTCCGGTGCTCTGGAACTCGGCGAAGAGCTGCTTGACCATCTCGTGGTCGGCGATGAGGAGGTCGATCCCGTTGGGCACGTCACACCCCCGTCCGTCGGTCGCCGAGTCGGCGGGTCGGGTGTTCAGGGGCACGATCCCAGTGGCGATGCGTCGACAGCGCTCCGATGATTGCGTTGGTGAAGGTCGCGTTGGCCTTGGCGGCGATAGCGACTCCGTCGGCGGCCGTGTCGACTCCTGCGTTCGCCAGCAGTTGGTCGCCATCACCCCATGCGCCGATCGGCTTGTAATGACGGTACGCAGACTGCACGTAGGTGAGCGCCACCGGGTTGTCCGCGAGCCCGGCGCCTGCAGCGACGACGATTGCATCGGCCTCCGCGGCACTCGAGCTGTGGAACGATCGGTCGACGACGAGCTGATCCTGACGGCGACCCGCGGCTGTGATCGCGCCCTTGTGTGTGGCGACCACTTGAGGAACGGCGCCGGCTGCGAGGAGCGCCGTCTGGACGGCGCGGATGCCGCCAAGATCGCAACCATCGTTGGCGAGGATGTGGACCACCCGTCCGTCGACGGGGTACACGTCCTCCGTCACCATGGCCAGGGCGGGTGACGACTCCAGTCCTGCGGTGGCGTCGAACTGCTCCGATGCCGTGCGGTCGGTGTCGGCTCCCTGTGAGGCGGCGGCAGGGTCGGCCGGCGCGTCTGCGACGACGACGCCGAGGCCGAACGCCACTCGCTCGGCGAGGTCGCGATCGATCAAGGCAAGGCGGACGACCACGCGCTCGACGACTGCCGGGACCTCGACCTTGCCCAACTCGAACGTGTAAGCGTCGACGATGTGGTCTTGCTCGATCTCGGTCATGCTGTGCCAGAACAACGTCGCCTGGGCGTACTCGTCGTTCGGGCCGCGGTCTCGGACCTTGATGCCGTTGACCGGGCGCTGGGCGTGGATGTAGCCGCCGTTGGCGGCGTCGGCCAGGAACGGGCAGCCGCCGCCCACGCGGTTGGGCAGGTACGGAGTACGGCCCTGATGAACCGCCGTTTGGTGGAACCCGTCGCGGAAGTTGTCGTTGACCGGGACAATCGGGCGGTTGATGGGGATCTGCGAGAAGTTCGGCCCGCCGAGTCGGCTCAGCTGCGTGTCGAGGTAGCTGAACATTCGCGCCTGCATCAACGGATCGTCGACGACTTCGATCCCACGCACGAGATGGCCGACGTGAAAGGCAACCTGTTCCACTTCGGCGAAGAAGTTCGCCGGGTTGCGATTCAGCGTCATCCGTCCGATCGGTTGCACGGGCACGAGCTCTTCCGGCACGAGCTTGGTGGCGTCGAGGAGGTCGATCCCCTCGAACATCTGGTCGTCAGTGTCGGGCATCACCTGCACACCGAGCTCCCATTCGGGAAACGCCCCGGTCCCGATCGCGTTGAACAGGTCCCGGCGATGGAAGTCGGGATCGACACCGCTCAAGGTCAGCGCTTCGTCCCACACCAGGCCGTGCACTCCGAGCACCGGCTTCCAATGGAACTTGACCAGGCTCGTTCCGCCGTTGGGGTCGACGAGTCGGAAGGTGTGAACACCAAAGCCCTCCATCATTCGGAACGACCGCGGGATCGCCCGATCGGACATCGCCCACATCAACATGTGCGGTGACTCCGGAAGCACCGAAACGAAATCCCAGAACGTGGTGTGCGCCGTCTGCGCTTGGGGAATCTCGCGGTCGGGTTCGGGCTTGGCAGCGTGGATCAGGTCCGGGAACTTGATGCCGTCGCGAATGAAGAACACCGGGATGTTGTTGCCGACGAGGTCGAACACTCCGTCATCGGTGTAGAACTTGACCGCAAATCCGCGCACGTCGCGCACGGTGTCAGCCGAGCCCCGCGACCCGACGACCGTCGAGAATCGCGTGAACACTGGAGTCACCCGACCGGGCTGGAGGAAGCCGGCGGATGTCAGCTGAGCTGCGGTGCCGTAGGACTCGAACACACCATGCGCAGCTGCACCGCGGGCGTGAACGACACGCTCCGGGATCCGCTCGTGGTCGAAGTGCATCACCTTCTCGCGCAGGTGGAAGTCCTCCATCAGCGTCGGGCCTCGCGAGCCGGCCTTCAACGAGTTGTCAGTGTCCGCCAGCCGCACCCCCTGTTGGGTGGTGAGGAACTCGCTGTCCTGTGCCGGGACCTTGCTCGCCCGAGGAACGAGCACGGGACGGTCCGGCGGCTCAGTCGCTTTCGCCGCCGCCGTCGGCGTCGACCGTTTGCCAGTAGCCATTGCTTCCTCCCGCTGCCGCGTTTCGTGGACGGGCACGGATACCCCAGCCGCTTTCGATCCAACCATCAACGGCGTCGGAATTGTCAATGCCGTGTGGAGAGCCTCGGCCGTCGTTTGTCATTTCCCGATCGGGGGTAGTTCGCCCCTGTGTCGTCCTCGATCCTCGATCAGGTCGTGCGCTATGACGAGCCGAGCGGAGATCGCGGACGGCGCAAGCGACGCGTCTTGTACAACGTGACCGCACTGGTGCTGACGGCCATCGTGTTGACCGCGCTGCTGGAGAGTCTCGCGAACTTCCCGCTGTTCGGAATGGATTCGCGCGTCGTCCACGCCTCGAGCGCGACCACCGATCTGGAGGTCAGCTACCCGCGCGTCGCCCGAGGCCAGCTCGACACCGACCTGACGATCAGGGTGCACCGTTCCGGCGGGTTCTCCGGCCCCGTGACGGTTGAGATCAGCGCCGACTATCTGGGAATGTTCACCAACCAGCGACCGTCGCCGCAGCCGTTGTCACAGAGCCATGACGAGCGGATCGTGTCGAGCACGTTCGATCCTCCACGTGGGGACACGCTCGTGATCGATTGGAGTCTCGGTGCCAGGCCGCGGGCGTGGTTCGCCAGTGTCGTCGGGTCGGCGATCGTGCTCGGCGATGACGGGCAGACCGACGTGAGTGTGTCGTTCCGAACTGATGTGAGGCCATAGATGCAGATCGTTGGTCGAGCCACCGTTGTCTTCTGGATGATCTTCGCCCTGACGCGTGGGCTCAAGCGGCGCTCACTGGGTGACATGGCCCCGTTCGAGATGATCCTGCTCGTCGTCTTGGGCGACATCATTCAGCAGGGAGTGATGCAACAGGACTACTCGGTCACCGGTGCATTGCTGTCGTTGGCGTCGTTCGGGTTCTGGCTGACTGTGATGAGCTTCGTCAGCTGGAAGTCCGACAAGGCGCTTCAAGCCCTACCGAGTGTTTCAAGGCACCCTGCCCACCTCGAAACACTCGGAAGAGAGCCACCGGCGATGGCGATGACTGTGCCGATCGCACCAGCGACGAGCAGCGTGAGCAGCGGTCCGCGCCGGAGCACGAACAGGCTGACCGCCGCGGCCAGGAGGACTCCGAGTTGCCAGACCTCGGTGAGGGCGCGACTCAGCGGGATAGCCGAGCCGAGGATGGCGCCGATCGCCGCCGGCCCCGCACCGACGAGAAACGTCTGCGCGGCGCGATTCGATCGAAGCCGGTCGAATTGATGGCCTCCGAGGAGGATGAACCCGAATGACGGCGCGAACGCCACCGCCGCGGCCAACAGGCCGCCGCCGATCCCTGCCGCCGCGTAGCCGACTGCGGCAACGGTCTGGGTGACCGGGCCCGGCGTCACTTGGCCCAACGCGACGGCGCTCAGGAACTGCGTGTCGGTCATCCAGTGGAAGTGATCGACGGCGTCGGAACGCATCAGCGGCACGATGACGAACCCGCCGCCGTAGGCGAGGGCGCCGACCTTGAACGCCGTCCACGCAACGGCGAGGAGACCACCGGACGCCAACCCGCCGGCCGCGGCGATCAGCACGAACGACGCGTTGCGGCCCGGCAACCTTGTCTCGCCGGCCTGCACGGCAAGCTCGGTGAGCCCGCAAACGATCAACACGAGCACCAGATAGGCGCCGATCGTGGCTGAGGCAACCGCTCCCGCCGCCGCATACGCAACCCAGCGGGCGTGGGACGACGAGCGTGACCGCTGCCACGAAGGGCCGACGAGACGGACGCCCGCTTCGACTGCGACGGCGGCGACCGCAGCTCCCGCCCCGGCACCGGCACCGGCGACCCATGCGGGCGGCGCCTGCTGCAGGAACACCAAACACAGCAACAGCACCATCACCAGTCCGGGGAGGATAAAGGCGAGACCACCGATGAGCGCTCCGAGGCGGCCACGCACCCGGGACGCGCAGTAGATCGCCAGCTGCGTCGACGCCGGGCCGGGCAGTAGGTTGCACGCGACCACGGCGTCTTCGAAGTCGGCAGTTGTCAGCCAGCGGCCCCGCTCGACGCACAGCTCACGCAGCATGACGATGTGTGTGGGCGGTCCTCCGAAGCCGAGGCAACCGATCCTTCCCCACTGCCTGGCGACGGTCGCCAGTGACGCCGCGGGCATCGTCGTCTCTGCGCCGCGGTTGCTCACCGACTCGGCGGTTGGGCGGCAGG
>DATBKA010000530.1:0-5730 GCA_036556105.1 Ilumatobacteraceae bacterium
CGGCACCCGCGTTGCCGGGGGCGACGACCATCACTCGTGATGCGAACATCGCCAACAATATCGGCTGCCGTGCCTGTTCAGTGAGCCATTCGATCGCCACCGGCGAACACCCGCTGACCGAGACCACAGCCTGACTGTGCCGCCCATCAGAATGGCTGACTGGTCAGCAAGTAGACGTTGGCAGACTCAGCCGTCATGCTGGACGGCGATGGGAGTCTGCTACCTCACCCCCAAGGCCCGTCCCGGCGCCACCACGTCGAAGGGGTACGGGAGCTTCGCCGTGGAGCCGATCGCCGCAGGCGAGATCGTCGCCTCCTTCGGTGGCCGCTGCGTGACGCGAGACGAGTTCGAGTTGCTGCCGAGCTCGCAGCAGATCCGCAGCCTGCAGATCGACGAGCATCTGTACCTCGCCGGTGCACCCGAGCCGGAGCCGGCCGACTTCATCAACCACTCGTGCGACCCGAACTGTGCGCTCAGCGGAAACGTCGTGCTCGTCGCCGCCCGCGACATCCTCCGCGGCGAAGAGCTCTGCTACGACTACTCGACCGCGGACGGCAGCGACTACGACGAGTTCGAGTGTGCGTGCGGCTCGGCGGCGTGCCGCGGCAAGATCACCGGGCACGACTGGATGATGCCGGAGCTGCAGCTCCGGTACCGCGGCTCGTTCAGCCCATACCTGGCCAAGCGCATCGCTTCGCTCGCCAACGTCGGCGCCAGCCGCCGCGCCTTCGCGCTCTGAGCGGTACCGCTCCCGTCGGCGGCTGACCGCCGCACCATGGCGCGGTACCCTCGCTGCCATGCGCGTGCTGATCGTGGGAGCAGGCGGCGTCGGTTCCGCTCTGGCCACGATCTGTGCTCGCCGGGATGTGCTCGAGCACATCGTCGTCGCCGACCTCGATCCGTTGCGCGCCGCACGAGCCGCGGCACAAGCCGGCGAGGACCGCGTGTCCAGCACACGCGTCGACGCGTCGTCGGCGCTCGACGTCGTCGAGCTGGCGTCCATCAGCAACGCCGACGTGATCGTCAATGCCTGCGACCCGCGCTTCAACCCGGCGATCTTCGCCGCGGCGTTCGACGCCGGCTGCGACTACCTCGACATGGCGATGAACCTCTCCTCGCCCCACCCGAGCGACCCGTACAACCAGCTCGGTGTCAGCCTCGGGGCAGCGCAGTTCGAGGCCAGCGAGGCGTGGGCCGAGCGCGGACTACTGGCCTTGGTCGGAATGGGTGTCGAGCCCGGCTTCTCCGACGTCGCCGCCCGGTACGCGGCCGACCACCTGTTCTCCAGGATCGACGAGATCGGCGTGCGCGACGGCAACGACCTGGTGATCGACGGATTTGCCTTCGCACCGACGTTCAGCATCTGGACGACGATCGAGGAGTGCCTCAACCCGCCGATCATCTACGAGCGCGAGCGCGGGTGGTACACCACGGCACCGTTCTCCGATCCGGAGCTGTTCACGTTCCCGGATGGCATCGGACAGCTGCGCTGTGTCAACGTCGAACACGAAGAGGTGCTGCTGATGCCGCGCTGGATCGACGTCGAGCGCGTCACGTTCAAGTACGGCTTGGGTGACGAGTTCCTCGAGGTCCTCTCCACGTTGCACAAGCTCGGCCTCGACTCGACCAAGCCCGTGTTGGTGCGCGGCATCGAGGTGTCACCACGCGAGCTCGTGGCTGCGGTGCTGCCGAACCCGGCCGAGCTCGGCGGCCGGATGCGCGGCCGCACCTGCGCAGGCACACTCGTGACCGGCCTCGATCTCGACGGTCGACCACGATCGACCTACCTGTACCAGATCGTCGACAACGAATGGTCGATGACCGAGTTCGGGCATCAAGCCGTCGTGTGGCAGACCGCGGTGCATCCTGCAGTGGCGCTGGAACTGATGTCATCTGGGCAGTGGAAGGGCGAGGGCGTGAAGGGCCCGGAGGCGTTCTCTGCCGATCCGTTCCTGCCGTTGCTGCTCGATCATGGTGCGCCATGGTCGATCGAAGATCGACAAGTGGTGGCGTCGATCGAAGATCGACAAGCGGCCGCGGCGAGTGTCGAGGATCGATCATCGCCAGACTGAAGAAGGCCGATGTCGAGCGACTGCTGTCGGACTACGACCACGATCCGATCGCCGCCTTGTGCCACGCCTTGCGCGTCGTGTTCGACTTGCCGGACGGCGACTGGGTCGGGCTGCTGGCCATCGCCCCGATCGACGACGAGCGGCGGATGGCGTTGATGCACGGCGATCAGGCCAGCCTCGACGCGCTCGCCGCAGAGCTCAACGAGCGGCGCACGCTCGGCTGGTGATCAGTCGCCGACCCGGCCGATCACCGGTTGGGCGAGTACGAGGCGACGATCGAACCCCGGCTCGCTCGGCAAGAAGCCGTTGCGATCCGGCCACAGCAGTTGGACGACCTCGAACGGCCGGCCGCGATGCCAGGCGACCCCGGTGGCGAACAGCTCGCTCCACTCCCCCAGGTCGACGGGCGCGAACACGGAGCGCAGCTCGTTGTCGAACAGGCCGGTCAGTTCCACACCGAGCGGGATCTCGGTGCCGCCACGCAGCATGTCGGCGACCAGATCGAACAAGCCGCGCGCGGCCGCCGGTTGCAACCCGAACAACACAACCTCAGGGAAGGCGAACGCCTCCGGATACCCGATCGTGTACACGTACCCACCGATCGGCGGATCGGTGTCGGTGCGTGGCGCTACCGGCTCGATCGCCCAGCCGTGCTCTTCGATCATCCACTCGATCTTCTCGGCGTGGGGGATGTGAAAGTCGGGCAGCTCGGTCACGACGGCGACTCTGGTCTCACCGCGTGCGACGGTAGCCTGCTCCGCCGATGCCCACCGATCGCGCCGAGTCGCCGCGGCCGGACGGGTCGGGCCAGTCAGGCAGGTCGCCGTACCGCTTCCTCGTCACCCCCAAGTGGATCGCCTTCCACCTGCTGGCGATCGCGCTCGTGGTGACGATGATCAACCTCGCGCTCTGGCAGCTGCGCCGGCTGGACGAGCGCCGCGACTTCAACGCCCGAGTGCGAGCCAACGCCAACCAGCTGGTCACCGACCTCGCCGACATCGACCTGAGCACCGCCGACCCGGCCGCGGTCGAGTGGCGACGGGTGCGCCTCAGCGGCGTGTACGCCGACGAGTACCAGTTCCTCGTCGTCAACCGCTCACAGAACGGCGAGACGGGTCGCAACGTCGTCAATCCGTTGGTGTTGCCGGATCGGTCGCTGATCCTCGTCAACCGCGGCTTCGTCCCGATCGAGGACGCCGTCCCCGCGGTTCCGTCCGGACCGGTGACGATCATCGGTCGCCTGCGCACGACGGAGGTCCGCAAGACCGGACAGCCGAGCGACGCCGACACCCCGGGGCTGACCGAGATCCATCGCATCGACATCCCGTTGTTGAACGGCCAGTTCGACACGACACTGCGCCCGATGTACGTGGAGCAACTGGAGGCCGAGCCCGCCGACGCAACGACGCTGCAACCGATCGTGCCGCCGAGCCTCGACGAGGGCCCGCACTTGTCGTACACCATCCAATGGTTCATCTTCAGCGCGTGTGTCGTCGTCGGATGGGTGCTTGCCGTGCGCCGATCGCTGGCGACGCGATCCGGCAAGGCCGTCAGGAAGCGCAAGTCCGCGTACGTGCCGATCGCCGACGACGAATCAGCGCGCTGAGGCCTCCCGCTCCAACTCCGCCATCCGGCGGAACTGGTCGACGACGTTCACTGCCTCGTGGCTCGGGTCGAGGTGGCGGTACACCGTGTCGACGTTGACGGCGATGCGCCCGAACTCGCCGAGCGCACCGAAGTCGGGACGGGCCCGGATCGCCGCGGCGATCTCGCGCGTGGCCTCCCAAGCGTCCACTCCCGCCGACTGACGCTGCGCAGCCTCGTGATCGACGAAGGCGAGGTAGTCGCGGACCGATGCCACGCCGGCCTTGTCGGTGATCGCCCCGTGACCGGGAATGACCACATCGACGTCCATCCCCAACATCAGGTCGCAGGCCGAGATCCAGTTGCTCAACGGGCCCGCCCACACGATCGGCGTGCCACCGATGA
The DNA here is from genome assembly GCA_036556105.1 of Ilumatobacteraceae bacterium. Lineage (GTDB taxonomy): Bacteria > Actinomycetota > Acidimicrobiia > Acidimicrobiales > Ilumatobacteraceae > JAENVT01. Next base: position 4,062 of record DATBKA010000530.1, read on the forward strand.
ACAGGATGTCGCCGGTGTAGATCGTGCGGGAGTCGGCGACATAGGCCAGGGTGTCGCCCTTGGTGTGCGCTGGACCGACCTCGATCAGCTCGACGGCGCGGCCACCGACCTCGACGTCGAGTCGCCCGTCGAACGTTCGATCCGGCACGCGCAGCTCGATGCCGTCGAACTCGAAGTCACCGAAGAAGCTGCGGAACAGCTCGCCGATCTCCCCTGGCGCCTTGTTCAAGCCGGCCAACAGCGCCGGCGGCACCTCGGCCATCTCCTCGGCGGTGGCCGACGTCGAGATGATCTCGGCGCCCGTGACGAGTTCATTCCCGTAGCAGTGGTCACCGTTGGCGTGAGTGTTGACGACTTGCCCGATCGGCGCGGAGAGCGTCAACGGGCTCATCGCCTCGAGCATCCGCTGCGTCAGCTTGAGATCGAACAACGTGTCGATCAGCAGCGACGCGCCGTCGCCGACGATCAGGCCGGCGTTGCTCCATCCCCAGCCGCCGTCACCTTGCAGGTAGGCGTAGCAACCGTCGGCGACCTCGTGGAGGGTGTGCGGTTCGGCATCGGGCACACCGACGTCCTATCACGTCCGCGCCAACGCTGCGTTTGAGGACGGACGCCCCGTAGCGGGGCGGCAGGCGTCAAACGCTGGCGTTGGTGTGCGGCGGGAGGCCGATCAGGTGACCGACGTCGTTGTAGCGGATCAGCCGCCAGAGATTGTCCTTGACGAGGTGCAACTCGGTGATCGAGGTGTTCAGGGTGAAGATCTCGAAGCCACCGGTGGCCGGTGACTTCAGCGCCAGGCGCAGCGCGGCATCGACGACCCCGCCGTGGCACACGACCACGACCGTGCGCTCGCCGTGGTTGTCGACGGTGCGGCGGATCGCCTGACCGATCCGGAACTGGAACTCGGCGATCGTCTCGCCGCCTGGGAAGCTGACGGCGAACGGGTCGCCTTGCCACCAACCGACGCCGTAGCGCTCGATGTACTCCTCGTACCCCATCCCATCGCAGTCGGGGCCGGGGTCGTGCTCGCCGAAGCCTTCGTCCTCGATCACCTCGAGGCCGCCCAACGCCGGTGCGATGATCTGTGCCGTTTCCCGGGCGCGGGCGTAGTGGCTGGAGATCAGCACGTTGGCGTCGATCTCGCCGGTGGCGTGGAGTCGGTCGCGAAGGCGTTCTGCCTGCTGACGGCCGAGATCGGAGAGACCCGAACAGGTCCGGTGACCGCCGATCACCTTGGCCACGGTGGTCTTGGATTCCCCATGGCGAACGAAAACGAGGCGGGTCACAGCCCGCTCAGCTTACTTTTCGTTCGCGCGCGCCGCTCTGTCCGGACCGCTGCCGTAGGTTCGGTCGTGTGCGTGGAGTGGAGCGGTTGACCATTCGATCGACCACGACGGATCCTCGCGGCGGAGCCTTACTGGCCGACGCTCACGCCCTCGGCCTCACCGCAATCCGGGCGATCGACGTCGCCGACCTGGTCTTCGTCACCGGCGGCGGGCAACGCACCGAGCTCGAACATCTGCTCGTCGATCCGATGTTGCAAACGGGCGATTGGAGCCTGCCGACCGGGGCGGCGATCGAGACCGCGTTGCTGCCTGGTGTCACGGACGCGGCCGCGCAGGCCGTTGCCCTCGCCGCCGAGACCATCGGCTCACCGGTGGACGCCGTC
>DATBKA010000531.1:0-3322 GCA_036556105.1 Ilumatobacteraceae bacterium
ACGTTCATCTTCTCTCCTCGTCCAGGCACGGAGGCGGCCGAGATGACCGAGCACTTCGTCGACCCGGCCGTGGCCAGTGAGCGCTTCCAGAGGTTGAAGGTCGTAGTCGAGCGCAGCGCGCTCGCCAAGCACGAGGCTCGGGTCGGCCGTGTCGAGGAAGTCCTCGTCGAGGGCCCGAGCAAGCGCGATCCGTCGGTGCTGGCGGCAAGGACGCGCCAGAACAAGCTGGTCCACTTCTCCGCTGCGCAGCCGCTCCGTCCTGGCGCGTATGCATCGGTGGAGATCACCCGCGGTGCACCGCACCATCTCGTCGGTCGGTTCCTCGAAGTGCTCGCCGAACCGCAGCACAAGCGGCGCATCGCCGTCCTCGCCGGGTGACGGCAGCAGCGCCACTGGTCATCCTCGGGCCGACGGCCGCGGGCAAGAGCGACGTGGCGATGGCACTGGCGACCAAGCACGCCGATGCGGAGATCGTCGCGGTCGACGCGATGCAGGTCTACCGGCGGATGGACATCGGCACCGCCAAGCCGACTGCGGCTGATCGGGCCGCGGTGCCGCACCACTGCCTCGACCTCGTCGACCCGTCCGCGGAATTCACCGTCACCCAGTTCGCCGCAGCCGCGACTGCAGCGATGGCCGGCATCGCCGAGCGACAGCACCGCTCGCTCCTGGTCGCCGGCACTGGGCTGTACCTGCGCAGCATCACCGACCCGATGGAGATGCCCGGACGCTGGCCCGACGTGCACGCCGAGCTCGAGGCGCGGGCCGCAGCAGACGGCCCGGAAGCGCTGCACCGTGAGCTCGCCGCGCTCGATCCGGCGGCGGCCGCCAAGATGGAACCGACCAACACGCGGCGGATCGTGCGCGCTCTCGAGGTCACGCTCGGCAGCGGCCGTCCGTTCAGCTCGTTCGGGCCCGGGATCGACACCTATCCGCCGATCAACGTCGTGCAGTTCGGGCTGCGCTGGCCGCGAGCTGCCCTGGCGGTACGGATCGCCGCTCGAGTGCGACGCATGATCGAGGTCGGCCTGATCGAGGAAGTGACCTCCCTGTCGAAGCAGGCCGTGTCGCGGACAGCGCGGCAGGCCCTCGGTTACAAGGAGATCTTCGACCACCTCGACGGCATCTGCTCGCTGGATGCGGCAGTCGATGCGATCATCCGCCGGACGCGCCAGTTCGCTGTACGTCAAGAGCGGTGGTTCCGGCGCGACCCGCGCATACGCTGGATTGACATCAACGACGATCCGGTGGGCACGGCGCTGCCGGAACTAGAACGGGCATGGCAGACCTCGAACTGACGAAGCATCACGGGTTGGGCAACGACTTCCTCGTCGTGTTCCACCCAGGCGTCGATGATCTCGCCGCGCTTGCCCGCCGCGTGTGCGATCGGCATCAGGGCATCGGCGCCGACGGGTTGCTGGTCGGGGAGAGCGCCGACGGGTATGCGGCGCGCATGGAGCTGTACAACGCAGACGGTTCTCGCGCCGAGATGAGCGGCAACGGCATTCGCTGCTTCGCCCAAGCCCTCGCCGCGCGCCGCGGCGACTCCACACCCCAGCGGATCCTCACCGACGCGGGGGAGCGCTTGGTCACCCTCGAGCCGACGGCTGATCCCGACATCGTCGAGGCGGCCGTCGACATGGGCACGGTGACGTCGATCGCTGAGCCCGACGACTGGCACCTGCTCGGCGCCGACCCGTTGCGACCCGTGTTGCACCTCAGCGTCGGCAACCCGCACGCAGTCGTCGCCGTCGACGATGTGCTGGCGATCGACCTTCTCGCACTCGGCGAGAAGATGCCCGACGTCAATCTCGAGATCGTCGAGCGCGGGCCCACCGCCAACAGCATCACGATGCGGGTTCACGAACGCGGCGCGGGCATCACCAAGGCGTGCGGCACCGGCGCGTGCGCGAGCGCATGGGCGGCCGCGAAATGGGCCTTGGTCCCCGCGGATTGCGAGGAAATCACCGTGCACATGGATGGCGGAGATGCGAAGGTACGTTTGCACCATCCCACCAGCGGGCATGTAACGCTCGCCGGCCCGGCCGTGTTCATCGGCTCGGTCCGCGTTCATCGCTGAGGCGGTGCAGCAAGGAAGACATGTCGACGCCATACAACGAAGCCCTCGGCGCAACGCTGATCGAGCGCACCAAGCGAGAACAGATCGTGCTAGTCGGTGTCACCTTCCCTGGGCACAGCGATGAAGAGACCGAGGCCAGCCTCGACGAGCTGTCGCTGCTGATCGACACCGCCGGTGCCGACGAGGCGGCTCGTGTCGTGCAACGCCGCGACAAGCCCGACTCCACGTGGTTCATCGGGAAAGGCAAGCTCGACGAGTTGAAGGCGGTGTGCCTGGCGGTCGACGCCGACACGGTCGTCTTCGAAAACGAGCTCAGCCCGGCCCAGCAGTACAACCTGGAGAAGGTGCTCGGCCGCACGGCGATCGACCGCACGGCCGTGATCCTCGACATCTTCGGCCAGAACGCGCACACACTCGAGGGCAAGGCTCAAGTCGAGTTGGCTCTGCTGCGTTACCGTCTGCCACGGCTGCGTCGCGGTGCGAACGCCAAGCTGTCGCAACAGCGCGGTGGCGTCGGCTCGAGGTTCGGCTCCGGCGAGACCAAGCTCGAGGTCGATCGGCGCCGGATCATGCGCCGCATCTCCAAGCTCGAAGCGGAGATGAAAGATCTCGGCGCAACCCGCGATCTGCAGCGCAAGAGCCGCAGCCGCAGTGGCCTGGCCGCGGTGACGATCGTCGGGTACACCAACGCCGGCAAGTCGACGTTGCTCAACTCGCTGACGCATGCCGGTGTGCTCGTCGAGGATCGACTGTTCGCGACCCTCGACCCGACGACGCGGCGGCTGTCGCTGCCCGGAGGCGAGCCGGTGCTGGTCACCGACACCGTCGGCTTCGTGCGCAACCTTCCCCACGGGCTCGTCGAGGCGTTCAAGAGCACGCTGGAGGTCGTCGGCCGCGGTGACTACCTGATCCACGTGGTCGACAGTTCTGCGCCTGATCCCGACGGTCAGATCGCCGCTGTCCGCGAAGTGCTCGCCGAGATCGGTGCTGCCCATCTTCCGGAGCTGCTTGTGTTCAACAAGTGCGACGTCGCGCCCGACTCGGCCAAAGAGCTCGTCGAGCGACACGAGGGCTCGGTGGCGCTCAGTGCCACCACGGGCGAGGGCATCGACGTCTTCCTCCGCACCTTGAGCGACCGTCTGCGAGCGCTCAGCAAGATCGTCGAGCTGCTGATCCCGTACGACCGCGGCGATCTGCTCGCGGCTGTTCATCGCGAGGGAGAAGTGATCTCGACGTGTCACG
>DATBKA010000532.1:0-1728 GCA_036556105.1 Ilumatobacteraceae bacterium
CCCCACACCAGGAGCATGACGGTGTGCGAGGCCACGATTCCCGTGCCTCCGCCGAACGGTGTGAAGACCGCCAGCATCGCCTGCACGAGGTGCCGCACAGGGAACACGACGGCGATGCGTCCGAGAAGCGACGTCGACGAAACAGGGCCGAAGGTTCCGGAGATGAACAGCAGCGGAAAGAGGATGAAGTTGATGATCGCCGGTGCCGCGTCCTCATTCGGGACGAACGTCGAAACGGCGATCCCGACCGAGCTGAAGCAGAAGGCGGCGGCCGTGATCGCCACAATCAGTGCGCCGTAACGGTTCGGAAACGTCACGCCATACGCGGCGATGCCCAGCGTGATCAGCAGCGCGGTGAGGATGAGAGCGACGACGATCGCATTGCCGACGATTCCGCAGAGGTAGGCGGTAGGCGACAGCGGTGTTCCTCGTGCTCGCTTGAGCAGGCCGAGCTCGCGGCGGATGCAAATGGTGAAGGCAAGGTTGGTGTAGCAGGCCGAGATCAAGCCGAACGCAAGGATCGCGGGGAGGTAGTACTGCGCGAACTTGACCTCATGGCCTTGCAGATCGACGGTGTCGTTGCCGTTGAGGGCGATGAAGATCACGAGGAACATCAGCGGGAAGGCGAATGTGAATGCCGCTGCCGCCGGGTTGCGCCAGTACGACTTCTGTTCCCACCGGATCTGGCGGGCGACGATCGGCACCATCGCCGTCACGTGTTGTCGCCCTCTGTCGATGCGATCAGAGCCACGTAGACATCGTCCAACGAAGGCCTGCTGACGGACAGCTGGATCAGCTCGCCACCGTGGTCCGCGGCCCAGTTGGTCAAGACGCGCAACACGGCTGTCGGCGTCGCTGTAGAGACCACCACGCCTCCGCTGTCGTCAGCCTTGGCGGCCACCGGCAGCTGGTCGATCGACACGCCTCGCGGAAGCTCGAAGCAGATCTCCGTCGCCGCTTCGGCTCTCCCGCCGATCGACTCCGGCGTGCCTTCGGCAACGATCTTCCCGGCGTTGATGACCATCACCCGGTCGGCGAGAGCCTGGGCTTCGTCCATGTAGTGGGTAGTGAGCAGCACGGTCTTGCCGAACCGGCCGAGGCCCTTGATCATGTCCCACGCCTGGCGGCGAGCCGCTGGGTCGAAACCTGTGGTCGGCTCGTCGAGGAACAACAGCTCGGGGTCGCCGACCAACCCCAACGCAACATCCAGACGACGCTTCTGCCCACCCGAGAGCGACTTGACGCGGGCGCCCGCCTTCTCCTCCAAACCGACGACGTCGATGACGTCGCTCACCGCGAGCGGACGGCGGTAGTAGCCGGCATGCATCGTCAGCACCTCGGACACGGTGAGGTACGGCTCGACACCGCACTCCTGCAGGACGATGCCGATGCGCTGACGCAGCTCGGTACCGCCGTGCGCAGGATCCATGCCCAGAACCGTGACCGACCCGGCGTCGCGGAGGCGGTACCCCTCGAGGATCTCGACCGTCGTGGTCTTGCCCGCTCCGTTGGGCCCGAGGACGGCGACGCATTCGCCCTCCTCCACCGAGAAGCTGATCTCGCGCACCGCATGCACGTCGCCGTACGATTTGCGCAGCGCGGCGACCTCGATGACTGCCACGGACTAGACGACCCTGACGTCGGCCGTGAACACGACTTCGTCGAAGTCATAGCGAGCCGTGACCGTCAGCCTCCATGTCGCCGCGTACGTGAAGGATGCGCCGCGGC
>DATBKA010000533.1:0-5243 GCA_036556105.1 Ilumatobacteraceae bacterium
GCCGTGCGGTGTGGTCGGGTCCGTGCTGGTGCAATGCCTCGCCGAGGTGGCCGAAACGCACGAGCTGCTGATCCAGGCCGACCGTGATCCACTCGTTGCCGGCGTCGTCGGCTATGTCGATCTGACCGCCGGCGACGCGGGCGAGCAACTCGACGCGCTTCGTGAGTCCGTTGGCGGCAGCAGGCTCGTCGGAGTCCGCCACGTCGTGGAAAGAGAACCGGATCCCGATTGGTTGAGCCGTCCCCAGGTCGTTGCTGGACTGCGTGAGGTGGCCACACGTGGCCTGGTCTACGACCTGCTGATTCGGCCGGACCAGTTCGAGGCTGCCGTTGCTGCGGTGCGAGCCGTTCCGGAGGGCCGCTTCGTGCTCGACCACCTCGGGAAACCTCCCATCGCTCGTTCCGCCCGTGAGCCGTGGGCGAGCCACCTCTCCGCCCTCGCCCGGTGCCCGAACGTGGGCGCCAAGGTCTCCGCGCTGCTGACCGAGGCGGATTGGCTGCGGTGGACCGCTGCCGATGTGCGGCCGTACCTGCACGCCGCGCTCGACACCTTCGGCTCGAGCCGGCTGATGTTCGGTAGCGACTGGCCCGTGTGCCTCCTTGCCGCGGACTACGCCCGTCAGTTGGAGACGATCGAGTTGCTGATGGCCGAGCTTTCCGTTGCGGAGCAAGCGGCGATCTTCCACGACAACGCTGTCGAGACCTATCAGTTGACGATCAAGGAGGGAACCGATGCGTGACGACTACGACGGTCTGCGCGTGATCGTGACCGGCGGAGCGTCGGGAATCGGTCGCGCCGTGGTGATCGGCGCGCTCGCTCGCGGTGCTTCCGTTTCGGTGCTCGATCTCGATCTCGGCGCTCTACCGGACGGCGCCCACGGGTTCCACGGGGATGTCGCCGAGGACGACGCGATCACCGAGGCGGTCGAAGCCGCGGCGGTGGCGATGGGTGGCCTCGACGTCGTCGTCAACAACGCCGGCATCGGCGCCCAGGGGACCGTGGAGACGAACACACTCGACGAATGGCGTCGCCTGTTCGAGATCAACGTGTTCGGGATGGTCCGCGTGGCGCGGGCCGCGTTGCCGCACCTGCGCCGGTCTGACCATGCCGCGATCGTCAACACCTGTTCGATTGCCGCGACGGCGGGATTGCCCCAGCGGGCGCTGTACTCGGCGAGCAAAGGGGCCGTGCTGTCGCTGACGCTGGCCATGGCCGCCGATCACGTGCGCGAAGGGATCAGGGTCAACTGCGTCAATCCGGGGACGGCCGACACGCCGTGGATCGACCGGCTTCTTGCTGCGGCCGACGATCCGTCGGCCGAGCGCCGGGCGCTCGAGGCCCGACAACCGATGGGCCGGTTGGTCACCGCCGAAGAGGTGGCAGCGGCGATCTTGTACCTCGGCGGGCCATCGGCCGGGGCGACCACCGGCACTGCACTCGCCGTCGACGGCGGCATGGCCGGTCTCCGGCTTCGAAACCCTTGACGCGACCTCGTGGCTCGTCAGGGCGCCGCCCCGACTCAGTCTGCGCCAGAACTCCGGGGTAGCGCCAGCGACGTCGCCACACTGGTCACACCGACCGCGGCCGCGTCCGTTCGCTCAGGTTCCGGCTGCTGCCGCGTTCAGTTCGTCGACCAGCGCGTCGGGCACCACCCACTCGACTCGCTGCGGCTTCGGCTGGCCGGCACCTGCGGCGTCGAAGGCAAGGATCGTGGCGACGACCGTCGCCGGCGTCGCACACGGTTGTCTCGGACCGCCCGGATGCTCGTCGCCGGGCAGGAGCAGGCTGACCGTGCCCTCCTTGAACGAGCTGTATGGCACGGGGTCTTGTTGATCGAACGTCGAGCTCGTCAGCCATGCCCCGCCCGCAGCGCTGCCCGCGCAGCGCAGCTCGAATGTGGGAGACGGGACATCGCTCACTGACGAGTTGTCGGCGCGCACGGTGATCGTCAACCACGGGCCGCTCTCGTCGGACTCGATCAGCGGATCGCGGGCCGTGATCGTCAGTTCACCGAGCACTGCAGGCTCACCGAACGCAGTCGTCCCTTCGGCCGGCTCCGCTACTGCCGACGCGGCCGGCGGCGGAACGGTCGACGGCGCCGACTTGCCGTCCGACGAGCACGACGCGAGCACGACGGCGAGGAGGGCGAGCACAACGCTGCGTCTCGACGAGCGGCCCATGTGCGCACTGTAATTTGGATCCGTGCAACGTGGATGCGTGCCTCTGCCGCAGGCTCTCATCCGAGAAGTGTGGTCGGACGCGGCCTTCGTAGCCGCGTCGGACCACACTTCGTCGCATGGGCGCGATCGAGTCGGGGTGCGACGTGGCGTGGCCCACTGATCCTGGGCTCGGAATCGGAGTGACGGCCGGGCTCGAGCCGGCGGTCGCCCGTGCCTTGGCAGGGCGATGTGCTGATCTGGGTTACGGCTCGCTGTGGTCGAACGACGAGCCGCAGGCACCGGGGCTGGAGACGCTGAGCCACTTCGCAGGCGGAGCCCCGAACCTCGACCTCGGCGTCGGCGTCCTGCCGCTGGACCGCCATCCGCCGGCGCAGATCGTTGCCACGATCGAGCGACTCGGTCTTGATCCGGCGCGGCTATTGCTGGGGATCGGCTCCGGACAGCTGCGACCACAGCTGCAGCCGGTCGCGGATGCGATCGCCGAGCTGCGCCAGCGGTTGCCCGACGCGCGGATCATCGTCGGCACGATGCGACCGGCGCTGAGCCGCCTTGGCGGGATGCTCGCCGACGGGGTGTTGCTGAACTGGATGCTGCCCGCCCAGGCAAAGGAAGGTCGCCGATGGGTGGCCGGTGGAGCCGACGAGGCAGGGCGACCACGACCGATCACCGCGCTCTACGTCCGCACCGCGGTGGGACCCGGCGCGGCAGCGCGGTTGGAACACGAAGAGGGTCGTTACCGCGGCTTCGATCCGGCGCACTTCGTGGCGATGGACGTTCCTCTCGGTGCGGTCGGGATCGCCGCCGACGACAGATCCGCGGTGGTCGAGCCGCTGGCCGCCTATCGGCCGGCGGTCGACCTTCCCATCGTCCGCGTCCTGGCCGACAGAGACCTGGCCTCGCTCGTCGCCGTGGCCGAAGCAGCAGCACCGTAGGCCCGACACGAGACGGTACGTTGCCACCGCTCGTACAGTGTGGCGGTGAGCGCTCTTTCGCCGTCGCTGACACCACGCGACTACGTCGATCCCGAGGTGTATGCACGTGAGGCCGAGCTCATCCTCGCTTCGGGGTGGTTGCCGGTGTGCCGCGCCGACCAGCTCGGCCTCCCTGGCTCACGGATCGCGACGACACTGGTCGGCCGGCCCGTGGTCGCGGTCCGCGATGGTGACGTGATCCGGGTGCTGGCCAACGTGTGCGCCCATCGCGGGTCACAGATCATCGAGGACGGCCCTGCCGCCGGATCGACGATCGTGTGCCCGTACCACCGATGGGCCTACCGGCTCGACGGCACCTTGATCGGTGCACCGCTGACCGACGGCGTCGACCTCGACGGCGCGTGCCTGCCCGTGGTCCGCCACGCGATCTGGGAGGGGTTCGTCCTCGTCAACTTGTCCGGCACGGCAGCCGAACCGGCCGACACCCTCGGCGGTCTGTCTGCGGCGCTGGCCCCGTGGCGTTGGTCGGAGATGGTCACGGTCGCCTCGAGCCGCTTCCGGTCGACATGGAACTGGAAGGTGATGGTCGAGAACTGGATTGAGTGCTATCACCACCTCGGGACGCATCGCGACTCGGTCGAGCCTTTCCAACCGGCGCGCAACACGACGATCGAACCGAGCAACGGCGAACCGTGGGCAGCGATGACGGTCGAGAGCCTCGACGGTGTGGAAGGCCCGGCCGAGGAGTGGATGCCCGGTATCGAGATCGGCCGATCCAAGGACCTGTCGGTGTGGGGCGCCTTCCCACTGCTGCTCGGCGGCAGCAATGCCAAGTACGGCTTCTGGCTGCAGGTGGTACCCATCGATGTTGCCCGTCACGACGTGATCTGGCACCTCGTGGTCCACCCCAGCCACCGCGAACGATTCGGCGACGGGCGAATCGGCGAGCTGATGGACATGCTCGTCGGCGTGCACAAGGAGGACATGGCCGCCTGCGCGCGAGTGCAAGCCGGTCTGGCCAGCGGACTGCTCGACCACTTGCGACTGGTGCCATTGGAGTCGACAATCGCCGAGTTCCAGCACTGGGTCAGCGAACGCTTGGGATCGTGTCCATGAGCGACGAACGCACCCTCCTGCTGCGCTATCTCGACGCCCGGCGGACCCGCTCTGGGAGGAATGGGTTCTGATGTAGTCGCCTCGATCGATGTGCAACGATTCAGTCGTGATCGTTGACAGTGCGCTGTACGTCGACGGGGTGCGCACGCCCGGCCGGTTCGACACGACGAACTGGCGGTCCATCTGTGGCGACGACGCGTTCAGCTGGACCGGGTTGCTGGAGCCGACGAGACCGGAGTTCGAGAAGATTCGGCAGCACATCGACCTTCACGACCTGGTCGTCGAGGACGCACTGAACGCCCATCAGCGGCCCAAGCTCGAACAGTACGGCGATGCGCTGTTCCTCGTGCTGAAGACGGCGAAGTACCTCGACGACGTGGAAGAGGTGGAGTTCGGCGAGATTCAGGTGTTCGTCACCCCGCACGCGGTGCTGCACGTCCGGCACAACTCCCCGGCGAGTCTCGCCGGGGTGCGAGCAGAGTTGGAGGGCAGGCCGGAGATCTTGTGTCACGGCTCCGGCTCGGTGCTGCACGCAATCGTCGATCACGTCGTCGACGGATACAAGCCGGTGGTCGCCGGCATCGAAGGCGACGTGCGCGAGGTGGAGCGGGAGGTGTTCAACCGTCAGACCGGCGAGAACCCGGTCGAGCGGATCTACGGACTGATGCGAACGGTCCTGCTCGTGCAAGACGCCCTCGTGCCGCTGCTCACACCGCTCGATTCGTTGGCTCACCGGAAGTACAGCGTCGTCGCCGACGAGCTGCGGCAGTACTTCCGCGACGTGCACGACCACCTGACCGCGATGACGCAACGGGTCGACACATTGCACGATCTGTTGAACAACATCCTCGCCGCCAACCTGACGCGCGTCTCGATCCGCCAGAACGAGGACATGCGCAAGATCTCGGCGTGGGTCGCCATCGCGGCCGTCCCGACCGCCGTCGCCGGCATCTACGGCATGAACTTCGAACACATGCCCGAGCTGCGGTCGAGTTGGGGGTATCCGTTGGTGCTC